>NZ_JTHN01000243.1 GCF_001399685.1 Paenibacillus sp. A3 | reverse complement strand
AACGGGTCCTGCAGCACGATCCCCATATGCTGGCGGAGCAGCTGCTGCGGAATATCCCGGATATCCCGGCCGTCGATCAGAATCCGTCCTTCCCGGACCTCGTAGAACCGGAACAGCAGGTTCAGGATCGAGCTTTTGCCGGAGCCGGTATGGCCTACAAGCGCGACAGTTTCGCCCGAGCGGGCGTGGAACGTAATGTTTTTGAGCACGTCCTCGCCGGGCTTGTAAGCGAACGAGACGTTCTCGAAGGCGACGTTTCCTTTGTAGCGCTCCAGCTTGCCTTCGGCCACCTCGGTGCCTTTCTCGTCCAGCAGCTCGAACACGCGCTCCGCCGACACGAGGGCCGTTTCCAGGTTGCTGAGCTGGTTCACGATGCCGACGATCGGCTGGAACATCCGGTTCATGTAATCAACGAAAGCGTACAGCACCCCGACCGTGACAAGCGTACCGAGCCAGCTGCCGCCGAACATCCAGATGACAGTCAGAAAAATAACGTTCCGGACGACGCCTACCAGGTTGTGCGAGGTAATCGCATTTAAGCTGAGCAGCTTGTTTTGGTACGTAAAATGCTGCTCGTTGAGCTGCTCGAACTCTTCAAGCGTTTCCTTCTGCCGGCGGAACGCCCGGATGATCGGCATGCCTTGAATCGATTCGTTGATCATCCCGTTGATGTCGCTCAGTCTGGACCGGATCGCATGGTTGTATTTGGAAGCGAAACGGCGGTACACGACGATCCACACGTAGAGGATCGGCACCAGGGGCAGCGCGATCAGCGCAAGCCTTGCATCGAGAAAGAACAGCGCGCCGAGAATGGCGGCCATGTAAACGATACCGGAGAAAAAGTTCGCTAACACGTTGACGTACAGCTCGCGGATCGATTCCGTATCGTTCGTAATGCGCGAAACGACTTTGCCCGCGGGCAGGTTGTCGAAATATTGGACGGGCAGCCGTCCGACCTGAGCGAACACGTCTTTGCGGATCGTCTGAATGATCCGGTTGGCGGACGTCTGCAGCAGGTATTTCTCCCCGTAAGCCAACAGGGCGCTCAGCGCGATCAGGCCAAAATAACAGGCCGCCAGCACGACGAGCCGTCCGAATTCCGGTTCGTAAAAGGCGTAGAGCTGCGGCGTCGTCAGCTCACGCACCGGATAGACGGCCTGCCCGCCATCGCCGACCACCGTCAGTTCGTTTCCTTGCACACTGCGTTGACCGTCGAAGCGGAGCGGGCCGTCGACGAAATAGTAGCTGCGTCCGACCTGCAGCACGCGGGCCTCCCGCCCCTTCGTTTCGCCTTCCTCCCAGCGGTCTTGCCGTTTGTACGTTTTGCCGTCGTAGACGACGGTGTCTTTGCCACCTGCGGCAGCTTCATACCATGGATATTCCACGCCGAGAATATGGCGGTCGATCATTTGTCTGGCGACAAGCGGTCCGGCCAGCTCCGCGCAGACGGCTGCGGTCAGCAGGACGAGCGCAATGAGGATCGGCCGCTTGAACAACGCCGCGTAGCGGTATAACCGGATACCGGTTTGTTTCATGAGAAATCACCTTCGTTTCCGCTTTGCGGACAGTTTGCGATGCCGTCCGCCAAGCTTATTTTGAACGGGGAAGGGGTTACGCCCCGATGTTCGCTTCGAGCTGCTGCCGGTCGTACTGCTCTTTGTACCAGCCTCCGGCTTGAAGCAGCTGCTCATGGGTGCCTTCTTCCGCGATCCGGCCTTCGTCCAGCACGACGATCCAATCGGCATGCTGGACGGCGGATAGCCGGTGGGTGACGATCAGGGTCGTCTTGCCGGCGCGTTCCCGGCGAATACCCGCGATGATTTCCGCCTCCGTCTTGGCGTCGACCGCCGACAGCGCGTCGTCGAGCATGAGAATTTCGGGATCGACGATCAAGGCGCGGGCGATGGACACGCGCTGCTTCTGACCGCCGGACAAGGCGACGCCCTTTTCGCCGACCAGCGTCTCCAGACCTTCGGGCAGGAAGTGCACGTCCTTGGCGAACGAGGCCAGCTCGAGCGCCCGCTGCACTTCCGACTCGTCCGCCTGGCTGCGGCCGAACGTAATATTTTCGCGGATCGACCGCGAGAACAAGATCGGCTGCTGCGGCACATAGCCGATCCAGCCTTGGAGCGTGTCGGGATCGATCCAGTCCGCTGGCACGCCGGACAGCCGGACCGCCCCCTGACCGGAAGGGTATTCGCGCAGAAGCTGCTTGAGCAGCGTCGTTTTGCCGCTTCCCGTCCGGCCTACGATTCCGAGCGTCTGACCGCGCTCCAGCTTGAACGAGATATCGACGAGATTATCGATCGGCGAGGAAGGATAGCGGAACGTCACGCGGTCGAACACGATGTTTTTCGGCACGTCGACCGGGACTGGATTCGCCGGGCCTTCCACATCCGGCTCGTAGGCGAGCGTTTCGTTGACCCGGTCCAGCGAAGCGTTGCCCCGCTGCATGAGGTTGATCAGCTCGCCGATCGCGAACATCGGCCAAATCAGCATGCCGAGGAACACGTTGAACGAAACCAGCTCGCCGAGCGTAATTTCATTGTGGAACACCAGATACGCGCCGTAACACAGCCCGATCAAATAGCTGATGCCGACCAAAATTTTCACCGTCGGATCGAACAGCGCATCGACGCGGGCGACGGCGATATTTTTGCGGAACACGTCGTCCGAAGTGCGGTGGAACCGTTCCTCGCTGGCCTTCTCCTGCACGAACGCGCGGATGACCCGAACGCCGCCGATCGTCTCCAGCACCTGGTCGTTCAATTGGCCGAACGCGTCCTGCGCGCTCGTGAAGCGCTCATGGATCCGCTTGCCGAACCTGCCCATCAGCAGCGCCATAACCGGCAGCTGCAGCAGGGAAGCGAGCGTTAGCTTCCAGCTGATAAACGCCGCCATCATCGTCAAGATCGTCAGCATGTACAGGCTGGAGTCAATAAGAGTCAATATCCCGAAGCCTGCGGTCGCCGAGACGGCATGCAGATCGTTCGTCGCCCGGGCCATCAAATCGCCCGTCCGGTTTCGTTCGTAGAACGTCGGCGTCATTTTGGCGAAGTGGCGCATCAGACGCGAGCGGAGCAGACGCTCCAGCACGAAGGCGCCGCCGAACAGCTGATACATCCAGACGTAAGTGATCGCGTAACACAACAGAGCCGCTGCGGCCCAAAAGCCAAGCACCTGATAAAACTGCGCGTCGGTCAGCGTCCCTTGATGAATGCCGTCGATGGAATAGCCGATCAGCTTCGGGGGAATGACCTCCAGAATTCCGGCGATCAGCAGCAGCAGGATCGCGGAACTGTATCGTTTCCAGTGCATGGCGAAAAACCAGCGCAGCTTCTTCAATACGATAAACATGCGAGCGTACTCCTTTCCGGTTCTCTAAAAAATGGTTATGCGGCAGCGCTTGGAAAACGACGCCAAAAAAGGCATACCGCTCGTAAGCGATATGCCTTAGCGCATCCGTATCCAAGGACAAGGATGCTTATCCGTTCGCAACAAACGCCATACGCGGGTTCTAACTGCTGCGGACCGATAAAAAAGGCGCACGATTACGAGGGTGCGTAACCATGCGCCGCGTGTACGGAAGAAATTCGCGGAACGGCGAACGAGCCGTTACGATTCCAGCGCGGAGTGGCTGCACCGAACAATCCGGTTGTATTGAAGATGTGCGCGAAATTTTCGGTCTCGAGCGAGCAGCATCATTTGGCAGCCATCCTTTCTTTGGAAATAATCTACAAATGTCACTGTACCATTGGGCGGCTCGTACTGTCAACGGGAAAAAACGATTATAATCGATCGGGCCGAAAGATCGAAAAAAGACAAGATCGAGTCTGAGGTGAGACTTGAGATTCCGGCCGCCCTGAATTACATTGAGAATAAGAAGTGGATTTCCTACTTTGTAAAAAAGGATGATGAAACGATGCCGCTGTTGGATATGCCGCTGGATCAACTGAAAACGTACCAAGGACGCAATCCGCGTCCCGCCGACCTGGACGAATACTGGGAAGCCGCGCTGCAGGAAATGCGGGCGACCGATCCTCAGGTCGAGCTGGTGCCGTCGGAATTCACGACGCCGTTCGCGGAATGCTTCGACTTGTATTTTACCGGCGTTCGGGGCGCGCGGATTCACGCCAAATATGTGCGCCCGACCCGAACCGACGGTCCGCATCCGGCCGTGCTCCAATTCCACGGCTATACGGGAAATTCCGGCGATTGGCAGGATAAGCTGCAGTATGCGGCGCTGGGCTTTTCCGTGGCGGCCATGGACGTACGCGGTCAAGGCGGTTTGTCGGAGGATACGGGCGGGGTGAAGGGAACGACGCATCACGGTCATTTTATCCGCGGTTTGGACGGGGAGCCGGACAATTTGCTGTTCCGCCATATTTTCCTGGATGCGGCGCAGCTGGCTTCCATTGTCATGAGCTTTCCGGAGGTGGATGAGAACCGGGTAGGGGCGTCGGGCTGGTCGCAGGGAGGCGCTTTAACGATGGCCTGCGCGGCGCTGGAGCCGCGGATTCGCAAGGCCGCGCCCGTATACCCGTTCCTGAGCGACTATAAGCGGGTATGGGAGATGGATTTGGCCAAGGATGCCTATGCCGAGCTGCGCACGTATTTCCGCCATTTTGATCCGCAGCATAAACGGGAAGAGGAGATTTTCACAAAGCTTGGATACATCGATGTCCAGCATTTGGCGCACCGCATTCGGGCGGAGCTGCTGATTGGCGTCGGGCTGATGGACCCGGTTTGTCCGCCTTCCACCCAGTTTGCCGCGATCAACAAAGTCACATCGCCGGTGCAGCTGGAAATTTATCCGGACTTCGGACACGAAGGGCTTCCGGGAATGCAGGACAAGATCTATCAATTTATGAAAACCTTATAGCGGCAAAAGAAGAGCGTCCGGCGCATTGTCGGACGCTGAGTGCCCAGAAGCCCTAGAAGTAGAAAATCTCAGAC
>NZ_JTHN01000242.1 GCF_001399685.1 Paenibacillus sp. A3 | reverse complement strand
CCACTTTCTCAACAAACTCACCGTTCATCGTCCGGTAAGCGGGGAATTCCACCACGCGCCAAAATATGGTACGATGAACAGGAAGAGGTACGGATGGCGGTGACTGACTGGTGCCCGGCTGCTTAGCGGGCGGCCGCGGCCGAGTGCTTGGCAATCAAGCCCCGGTATGCCTCTTTCGGCCTCAAGCCGACCAGCCTTTCGACAGGTTCGCCACCCTTGAGCAGGATGACCGTCGGCATCGACATCACCCCGAATTGGGCCGCAATGTGCGGTGAAGCGTCGACGTCCACCTTCAGAATCGTCACACGCTCTCCCAGTTCTTGCCCGAGCTCCTCCAGCAGCGGGATCAGCCTCTTGCACGGCGGGCACCACACGGCGGTAAAATCGACCAGCGTCAGTTCGGATTTGCGGATATCCTCGGAAAATTCGGCATCGTTGCTCGTTTTAAGACTCATCGTTCGTTCCCTCCATGGATTCGTTATCGGTTCGTACCGATAGAATAGATTGTATGCGCTCCTCCAGATTGGACCTGATCCGGACCAGCGTCTGGATTTGCTCGTCGAGTTCCTGCAGTTTCTGCTGATAAACGGGCAATACCTCGTTGCAGAACGCTTCTTTGTTCATGAGCACGCAGTGCAGAAAACCGGCAATCTGCTCGGTAGACAAGCCCAGATTCAGATACAACCGGATCGTTTTGACCTGTTCTACGGCAAATTTGTGATATTCCCGGTAGCCGCTTTCGGTGCGGGCCGGCGCGATTAGCCCTTGCTTCTCGTAATAGCGGAGCGATCGGATGCTGGCTCCGGTCGCCTTGGACAGCTCGCCGATTTTCAGGGTCCATCCCTCCTTCAGGCGGATTGCGGATCGTAGTTTTATTATAGACCGTGACATTAATGTCAGAGTCAATCGTTTTTTTTACATCAATGTAAAAGGTGAGGATAAGTCATGAACCTTCGTAAACTGGAGCCTCAAGACGTGGAGGCATTTTGGAGCTTGCGGTTAAAATCGCTGAAAGAGCATCCGGAATCGTTCGGCTCGAACTACGAGGACGCGTCGCTCACCGGAATGGACGAGGTTCGCCGCCGTTTTCCGAATTCGGCGGACCAGTTTTTGCTGGGAGCGTTCGGAGAGAACGACGAATTGATGGGCATGATCGGCTTTCGCCGGGAGTCTGCGCGCAACCTGGCTCATAAGGGCATGCTGTGGGGAGTGTATGTGGACAGCGCCCATCAGGGGAAAGGGATCGCTTCCGCGCTGCTTCGGCATGTGCTGGAGGAGGCGCGTTCGCTGGACGGGCTGGAGCAGGTATATTTGGCTGTGGTGACCGTCAACGAACCGGCGGTTCGATTGTACCGTTCGGCCGGATTCGAAATTTTCGGCACTGAACCGAACGCATTGAAAATCGGCGATGAGTACTACGACGAATACTGGATGGTATGCAAACTAGAGATGACGGATTCAAGGGGAGAATCGGATGGTTAAAACGATAAGGAACGCCCTTTTGTTCGCAGCGGCAGTTCATATTGTGTATGTTATCGTGCAAGTCGTAACGGGGATGTTTCTTACCATGCGGTATGTGCCGAAGATGGTCGACGCTTATTCGAGCAAGCAAGGGATGGAATCGCAGGTTTCCTTCGGGCTGACGGCGGGCCCGTCCGGATGGCTTTACGTCCTGACGTTCGCCGGCAGCGCCGCCTTGTACGCCTTCGCCCTGCAGCCGCTGTGGCGGAGATGGGCCAATCGGCGGAACCGGCCGTAGTTTCCCGGGCGGAGCTAACGATAGGTAGCATGGAGGACTCGCCGGTTTCGTATAAATGAACAAGAGCTTTTTGTCTAGGGGAAAACGATGGACTGGGGGGGAGCATGATGGATTTGGTGTTCGTCATTCACGGTGAAGCGCAGCATTCGCTCGGTTTGCCCGGAAGCCGGGAAATGAAGGATCCGCAGCTCACGGAACGAGGCAGAACGGAAGCGCTTCGGCTTCGAAGCTTGAAGCCGCTCTCGGATACGGACGCGGTCGTTGCCGGTCCGACGCTGCGAATGCTCCAAACGGCGGAGCTCTGGTGCGAAGGAATGCCCGTTGCCCGGTTTGTGCATCCGCTCGCAGGTCCGCGTCAATATCCTTTCCGTTACGATTTTCATACGATGCCTTGTGACATGCCGCTTGAGCCCGGCCGGCTGGCGAGTAGGTTCCCCAATTTGCAGCTGCCTGCCGACTTGCCCGAATATTTGTGGCTGCAGGGCATCCATACGCTGCCGGGCCTGCTCTTCGACCAACAGGCGGACCGCTTTCTTGCATGGTGCCGCGCTCTAGGCAAAGAACGGGTCTATGTGGTGACCGAGACGGGTACGAGCCGAGCCTATCAGGCGCATCTGGCCGAAGCTCGCTGCAACCGGATAAGGGAATTCTTTACATGTATGGAATAAGACGGAGGTTTCGCGCTATCTGTCTGTTCGGGTTGATATTTTACTATTTCAAGAGAGACAGGGCATATGATATAATAACTCACTAGTTATGTAAAAGTTTGCGTAGGGAGTGAGCAGCTTTGTCTCTGATAGTGATGAAATTCGGCGGGAGCTCCGTAGGTGACGCGGAGCGGATGAAGCGGGTGGCGAACCGCATCGTGGAAAGAAAGCTTGAAGGCCACGATTGTGTCGTTGTCGTTTCGGCCATGGGAGATACAACGGACGATTTGATCGATTTGTCCAAACAACTGTGCCCCGGCATGCCGCCGGCGCGAGAAATGGACATGCTGCTGACGACGGGCGAGCAGGTTTCGGTTGCGCTGCTGGCGATGACGATCCACAGCCTCGGGCACGAAGCCGTTTCGTTTACGGGCTGGCAAGCCGGCATGTACACGGAAGCGCTTCATGGCAAGGCGCGCATTACCGATATCCGTCCGGATCGTATCCGCAATGCGATCGCAGCCGGCAAAATCGTCATCGTTGCGGGCTTCCAAGGCATGACGGAGGAAGGCGAAATTACGACGCTCGGACGCGGCGGGTCGGATACGACGGCCGTAGCGCTGGCGGCCGCCATTGAAGCGGACGTCTGCGAAATCTTCACCGATGTGGACGGCATTTATTCCACCGATCCGCGGATCGTGAAGTGCGCGCGCAAGCTGAACGAAATTTCGTACGACGAAATGCTGGAGCTTGCCAATCTCGGAGCGGCGGTTCTGCATCCGCGTGCCGTGGAATACGCCAAAAATTATAACGTACAGCTGGTTGTCAGATCCAGCTTCAATCATAATGAGGGCACGAATGTGAAGGAGGAAGCGGCGATGGAACAAGGCATCGTAGTACGCGGCATTGCTTACGACAAAAATGTGGCGAGAATCAGTATTTTGGGAGTGGAAGAAAAGCCGGGGCAACTGGCTAAAGTGTTCACTGCCTTGGCCAAAGCGCAAATCGATGTGGATATCATCGTCCAAAGCGGCGTACAGAACGGTCTCGCCGATTTCTCCTGCACCGTATCGCTGTCCGATCAAGAGAAGGCGCTTCAAGTCATCGAAGGGATTCGTCCGGAAGTCGGCTTCCGTCAAGTGACCTCCGAAACCAATCTGGTTAAAGTATCCATCGTTGGCGCCGGCATGGTCA
>NZ_JTHN01000241.1 GCF_001399685.1 Paenibacillus sp. A3 | reverse complement strand
GGGCGGGAGCGCGTCTTCCCCCGCCTCGGCGCCACAGCCCTCAGACACCCGCGTCCGCATCCGCCTGACCTGCAGCCACGCGCTCAACCCAAGCAGCGAGGCGCCGAGCAATACGCCCATAAACTCGTTGCCGATTCCGTAGTAGCGCGCGCCGACGATCGGGTCATACCCAAGCACCGAACGCTTCATCGCTTCAGCGCCGGTGCAGGCGTCAAACAAGATCAGCGCCCCGGTTCCCGCGCCGATCCATCCAAGCGTACGCATAAGCTGTGGCATGTCCCGGTAACCCACCGCGGCAAGCGTTCCGAGCGCGAGAGGAGCGGCAAGCGCCAAGCCTGTCAATAGTGGCTTGTCCAAATGCGCTGCCCAGCCCAGCGCCAGAAGGACGCCGGGCGCAAGCAGCACCGAAAACAGCAAGCCGCGCATCCATCTCCGCAAGCGCCCGGTCGGCTTCGCCCACCGCAGCGTGATAAGCCCCAGCAGCATAACGGCCACTTCGTACCCGGCAAGCCCGTATAATAACGTAGGCCGCAGCGCGTAGACGTTAGCCATCTGCCGCATGTCGCTCAGCAGCACAGCAAGCGGAGATTTGCTATCGCGTCCCGATTCGGCGCTCACGATAGGCAAACCGATCATTCCCTCCGGCCGCGCCAGTCCGAATTCGCCGAGCAGCGACGGAGCCACATCGACGGCTGCAACCAGCCCGGGACGCCGCGTCGTAGCCGAAGACATCAGCGTGCCTTCCGTTACAGCCGAAGCCCAGCGGATGACCGGGGTAAGCTGCCACTTTTCTTTCCATGCCTCCGAATGCACCTTCGGGCTGACCAGCCACAGCACATGACGTCTGCCGGACGCTTCCATCTCGCCCGTAAGCTTCGACAACAGCCGGTCCGTCTGCTCAAGCACCGCTCTTTTCCGTTCAGCAAACCGGGCAGGCTCGTACCAAGCCTTCTCTGCGTACAACCGGTACCAATCGCCAAGCTCGATCACCGCGAGCGCTCCGCGATCCATCCCCTTCACAGAGGACGGCTTACGTCCGGTAACAAAAGCGCTCCATTCTTCGACCAGCCGTTCCGTGTCTGTCCTGACAGCCGAAGGCATAGCGGCATCGGCGATGAGAATGCCCCGGCCCACATCCCCTGCCGCTACCATTCCCTGACCGTCCATGATCATAAGCGGAGCAGGACGCTTGAAGCGATCCGTTCCTCCTCCCGGCTCATCGAGATTGCCCCACACGCCCAAGCGGACGCCATGGCGTTTCAATGTTTCTCCGAGCAGGCCCGGCCGGGCCAAGTAATTCCCTTCCGCGTTGTCCCGTTTGAGCGAAGGGTAAGCCGGAACAAGCACCGAGACGCTCGAAGCGGCAGCCTCGCCTCCATCGGCGGCAAACCTCCGTATGAGCGCTAAGCCGGACTGCCCGTCTCGCCGCTCTGCACGGTTCCATCCTTCCCCTCCTTTCCCGTCTGCGGGCGTTCCCGCCCCCCAAGTCGCGTATACCGACTCGAGTCCTTTATAGGGAATGCGAACATTCATTGCGGCCAATCGCCCCGTTGTCGCAAGTTTCTGTAAGGCCGGAAGACGGTCCAGCCCCTCCTGCTGCAGCTCCATGAATGATAACCCCGGTACGGAAATAACCGTAACGATCGGAGAATTTTCAGAATTGGGGATAACTTCCGATTTTTCCTTCTGAATGGGGATAACCTGACGATCAGGAATGGAATTTATCCCCAACACCTGAACCGGGGAGATGCCACAGGACACACTCATCCACAAACACGACACGGCCGCGACACAAACGATCCCTTTGGCATACAGCTTGGAGACTTTTCGACAAATCGTTCCATTGCGCATGATGTTCCGCCTTCCCTTGCCAATCGCTCATCAGAGACTCCGTCGTATGCAGCGTGTCGCACGTGCAATAGCATCGAATTTTCGCATGCTACGCCGAATCCCTCGCAAAAGAGCTCTTTTTCGTACTTTGCCCAATTCGTTCCGCTTTATCCAGCTTATCCCCTATACCGAAGCTATTCACTCTATCCACAACATTATCCCCATAAAAACTTGTCAATTTCTCTAGAAAAATCAGGCCTTTTCAAGGAATCCACAAACTTATTCACATTATCCACATATTCACTGTGAAAAACTTATCCACTCCCCCTTGGGAAAACAGAGCACGCTAAACGTTCTTCTGACGCGGATTTCCCGAATTACCCACATTATGCACAAAGGCTGTGGACAACTATATCCACAGCCTCTACTACATCTATTCGCCGCTCAGCTCCACTCCAAACTGGCGAGGTTCTGTCGCGGGGTCCAAACGGCTCCAGGTGCATACTTCGGATCGCCGTTCTAGTTTTCATCAACTAAAAAAGCCCGCCGTCTCATGTAAGAGACGACAGGCAAATTTACAATCGCAAGCTTATTCTCCGCCGACAAACATATAGCGCGCAATGACGAGCACGGCCAGCAGCCACATCAGCCAATGCACCTTGTACTGGCCCTTGCCGCCCAGTTTGGCGACCGTCGCCAGCAGCACGTAGCTGACGATCCCGAACGAAATCCCGTTCGCAATGTTATACGTGAACGGCATAAGCGCCACGATCAGGAAAGCCGGAATGCCGTAAACCAAATCTTGAAAATCGATCTCCCGCACCGCCTGCATCATCAGCACACCGACGATGATCAAAGCCGCCGCCGTAGCCGGCCCCGGAATGAGCGCCGCAATCGGCGCCAGGAAGAGCGCCAGCAGGAAGCATACGCCCGTTGTAACCGCCGTAAGACCTGTACGACCGCCTTCGGCAACCCCTGCAGAGCTTTCGACAAACGCGGTCACCGTACTCGTTCCGACCAACGCACCGGCGCTGACGCCAACGGCGTCGACCATCATCGCTTTGCCGACTTTTTTGTTGCCTTCTTCTTTGTTCTTCATGAAGCCCGCCCGGTTGGCCGTGCCTACAAGCGTGCCGAACGTGTCGAACATCTCGACAAACGTGAACGTCGCAATGACCGAGATGATTCCCGCGTTCATAATACCGGCGAAATCGAAATGGCCGAACGCCAGCTTGCTCATGTCGGGCACCCAGGTCGTTTTGTCGCTTGTCAGGTTGGCGAAATTCACCATAGGCGAGCCGTCCGGATTGTGCATGAACACGCCGATCAGCGTCGTGAGCAGAATCCCGAACAAAATCGCTCCCCGGACGCGCAGCACCATCAAAATCGAGATGAGCGCCAAGCCGATAATACAGAGCAGCACGCTCGGATCCTTCATGCTGCCGATATGGAATACCGTTTCAAACGAAAGAACGTCCGTGTATTTATGCGCCGGAATGTCTTTGCCCGCTTCCACCGCAACCGTCAGCAGGCCGCTGTTCTTCACTCCGATGATCGCAATGAAGAGTCCGATCCCTACGGTAATCGCGTGCTTAAGGCTGTCCGGCACGGCAACCAGCAGCAGCTGCCGCACTTTGGTTACCGTCAATACGATGAAAATCAAACCCGAAATGAAAACCGCCGTCAATCCCATTTGATACGTGAATTGACCTTGCGATGCTAAAATAACCGTTGCAAAATACGCATTGAGCCCCATCCCCGGCGCAAGCGCAACCGGAAAGTTGACGAACAGGCCCATCGCAATCGTCATTACACCTGCGGCAATGGCCGTGGCCAGAAACACCGCCGTCCAGTCCATGCCTGTCGCCCCGGAGCCGAACGCGCTAAGAATGTTCGGATTCACGGCCAAAATGTAGGCCATCGTCATAAACGTCGTCAGCCCGGCCATGATCTCGGTACGTACGGTGGTACCGTTTTCCTTCAGTTTAAAAAACCGGTCCATTCTAGAAATCCTCCCACATATTTAATCGGAACAACGACGAAAAACCCGGGTAAAGACCCCGGGCTATCAAGCAAAAGAAGGCTCCACGGATATATCCGTGAACCGTCTTATCCTTGTTCGTAGCCAGATCATTTACGGTGATCTCGTAGAAACTTCCAGGCCGATTCCTGGAATTATACGAAACGGTTATTCCTTTGTTGTCAACAATCCTTATTCTAAAATCGGGAGCGGCGATTGTCAATTCTTTTTCCGAACAATCTGCGTAACCGCGATAATTTCGTTCGGAATCGTGACAGAGGTCCGAGTTCGGCGTATGAGCTGAGCATCGAAAAAAAGCCCGTCTTCTTCATTCGAAGAAGACGGGCATGCCGATTATTCCCACTCGATGGTAGCCGGCGGCTTGGAGGTGATATCGTACACGATACGGTTGACGTTATCGACCTCGTTGACGATCCGTACCGAAATTTTCTCCAGCACGTCCCACGGAATACGAGCCCAATCGGCGGTCATGCCGTCGATCGACGTGACGGCGCGGATACCGACGGTGTACGAATACGTACGCTCGTCTCCCATGACGCCGACGCTTTTCATATTCGGGAGCGCGGTGAAATACTGCCAAATTTCGCGGTCAAGACCGGCTTTGGCGATTTCGTCGCGAAGAATCGCGTCGGATTCGCGCACAATGTGCAGCTTCTCCTCCGTGACTTCGCCAAGCACGCGGATAGCAAGTCCCGGACCCGGGAACGGCTGGCGCCATACGATAGCCGCCGGAAGGCCGCATTCCTCGCCGACCTTGCGGACCTCGTCCTTGAACAGTGCTTTGAGCGGCTCTACGAGCTCGAACTTCATGTCTTCCGGCAAGCCGCCTACGTTATGATGCGATTTGATCGTTTGCGCCGTTGCCGTGCCGCTTTCCACAATGTCTGTGTACAGCGTGCCTTGGGCAAGGAACGCGAAATCGCCCAGCTTGGCCGATTCTTCTTCAAAGACGCGGATGAATTCCGTGCCGATGATTTTGCGTTTTTGTTCCGGATCGTCCACGCCGGCCAGCTTGCCGAGGAAACGTTCGCGCGCGTCGATTTTGATGACATGCATATCGAATTTGCCGACAAACGTATCCATGACGCCTTCCGCTTCGCCTTTGCGCAGCAGACCGTGATCGATGAACATGCAAGTCAATTGGTCACCGACTGCTTTATGGATGAGCGCCGCCACGACGGACGAATCGACGCCGCCGCTGAGTGCACAGAGTACTTTTTTATCGCCGACCTGATTGCGGATGTCGCGGATCGTATCCTCAATGAACGTTTCCATGCTCCACGTGCCTTCGCAGCCGCAGATATGATACAGGAAGTTTTTGATGATATCGTTGCCGTAGACGGAGTGACGCACTTCCGGATGGAATTGAACGGCGAACATTTTTTTCTCCGGATGGCTCATCGCCGCTACGGGAGCGTGCTCGGTGCTTGCGTCAATGACGAAGCCTTCCGGCGCTTGGACGACAAGATCGCTGTGGCTCATCCAAACCGTTTGTTTTTTATCGAGGCCATGCACCAAACCGCACGCGTCGGTGAAATCGACCTCGGCTTTGCCGTATTCCCGCTTCGAGGCCCGCTCCACCTTGCCCTGCAATTGATGCGCCATCAGCTGCATGCCGTAGCAAATTCCGAAAATCGGCACGCCAAGCTCGTACACGCCCGGGTCGACCAGCGGCGATGCTTCTCCGTACACGCTGGCAGGGCCTCCCGAGAAAATGATGCCTTTCGGCTGCAGCGCTCTGATTTTTTCAATCGGGGTGTTGTAAGGGAGCAATTCGCTGTAAACGCCCAAGTCGCGGATCCGACGGGCGATGAGCTGGTTGTACTGTCCGCCAAAGTCGAGCACCACAATGATTTCGTTCGGCTTGTCCATGTTAAGTAAGTTCCTCCTGGCTTCTTCGTTCGTTTTCAATGAAACTTATTATAAACTTCTGCCCGGCAAAGGGCAATGCCTGAGCGGAAAGTCGCGCCGCAACGGCGATGTAAGCGTTACAAATATTCCACAAAGCCCCAGAAAAGGGTTTTGGGGAAAGGAGGGTTCGGTTCTGGGCAATTTGGGGTCTATCCCCCAGGATGTGTATAAAGCGATTGGTCGAATGCGATGCCGGGAATATGTGCATAAACGAAATAGGGCCGCATACCGCTGGGGAAATGTGGACGATACGATGCTCCCTCAATTCGGATGTGCACTGTGGGTAAGCTGTGAGCGACCCGGATAGACCAGACTGAAGAAAAAAGCCCGGAACGAAAGGCGGCTCTTCGTGGAAGAGCGCCTACGGTTCCAGGCTCCGGCTTTGACGCAGGCGCCGCCATGCGTCTGTGAGCATACGGCGGGTAACCTGCTCCCGCGGGCCATCCGGATCGGCATACCGTACCGTTTCCAGTAGCTCCGCCAATTGGAGCAGCGTGATGCGCTGCGCCTCACTGCGGCAGCGACGGGAATTCGCGTATTCGCGCAGCGTTTGCTGTGGCGCCGCGCGGCCGTACGAGCGCTGCAGCCGGCGCCACAGCCGGTCGGCGAAGCGATGCAGTGAAGCCCGGCGCAAGCTGTGGCTGGCGGCGGCCTGCGTCGGGCCTTGCTGCCGGACTCGACGCCTGCTGAGGAACGCGAGGAGCAAACCGCCAGCAAGGAGCACCATCGGCCAGAGGAAAAGCGTGCTCTGTAAAAAGGGTGCTGCGGCGCGCTTCCACCCTTCAAGCGCTGCAGCAGCCGCGGATAACGTGGCTTTTACACGATCCAGTGCGGCATTTGCGAAATCTGACAGCGATGCGGTCCATTCGGATACGAGCGACCGTTTTGCCTCTTCGTTATTAGCTGTCAGAGCGGCGGTCGAAGCAGTCGCAGGAGCCGCATCGGTGGAAGCTCCTCCCGTAAGGGTATAACCCGGAGTCGGCTCGAACGGAACCCAACCGACCGACGGAAAATACGCTTCCACCCAAGAATGCGCATGCTTTTGGCGCACTTGGACAACGTAGCGCTCGTCTCCGTCGGCGGCTTGGGAAACTGCCTCACCGGGCGCGAATCCTTTGACCCAGCGGGCCGGCACCCCGGCGGAACGGAGCAGCACGACCATCGCGGTGGAAAAGTGATTGCAATACCCGGTTTTTTGCTCGAACAGGAACCGATCGACGAAGTCCTCGTTCTCCCCCGCGGCTCGCGTTCCTTCCAAGCTGTAGGGATAATGCTCCCTTAAATAGCGCTCGATCGCCTCCGCTTTCGCATAGGGCGTCTGCAAGCCCGCGGTTAGCTGCTCCGCGAGGCGGCGGACCCGATCCGGCAGCGAGGCGGGAAGCTGCAAATACCGGTTCCGTACGTCTTCGGCATAACCGGTCCCCGTATCGGCCGCCGGCACTGTGCGATCGGTCAGCACCAGAGCCTCGATCTCGTAAGAAACGAGCGGGTCCGTTAAGGCCGGGACCGTATACCGGTCTGTCGTGTCCTGCTTCCAGACCCACTCGGTCGGAATCGGCTTCCCTTCGGCCGACTGCATCGACGCCACCCGTTTAAGTTCGCCGCCCGCGAAAAGCTGGCGGTTCAAGCTTGGAGAAGCGATGCGGATTTCCTGCCGGACGAGGGTGTAAGCCGCCGAACGGAGATGGCGTTCCGCCTGGTTGGGAACGAATGCAGCCGGCGGGTCATTCACTGCAGCCCAGCCTTGGCCGGTGTAGAAGCTTTTCGCCTCGCCCCGCCAGTAAGTCAGCCTGGGGGTAACCGCCGTAAAAGCAAGGCTATCGTCCTGCTGCAAAGGCTGCCCGAGCTTGCCGTCGTCCGAGCCATACCCCGTTCGGGCTCTCGTCTCAGACGCCCATCCGTGCCGCTGCAGCCAAGCGCTGCCCAGAAGGCGGTCTTCAAGCGATCGGACATACCCGGACCAGTCCGGGGGCCGCATATCCTGCGGATGCAGCGTCGCTCCGAGCAGACCGGCGCCAAGACAGGCAACGGTCAGCAGCAGCGCGGGAAGGATGCGCATCCGTTCCCCGGAGGCGGGAGCGGCGGAGACCGCTCCTCCCCGCCAGCGGAGCGCCCGTCCCGGCTGAAGCATGGCTTGAAGCAGCAGGCCGAAACCCGTGCAGCGCAGCACGGCGTGAAACATATCCAAGGCCAACACCGTTTGAAAGAACACCAAATAGCCCAGTGTCAATCCAAGAAACCAAACCAGCTGCCGACGCCCCAATACGAACGATTGCACAACGGACACAAAGAATGCCCAACCCGCCATAAAACAAAGCGTCCGTGTCGCAGGCTCCCAATTCGCAATTTCCCCCTGTAAGCCTTCGACGGCATCGGCAGCCAGCTCGCGGCCCCATTGCAGCCACCAGGAGGGGGAAGGCAACGTTTGTCCGTTATGAATCCAAGCCGTTACGGCAACGATCCATAACGCTTTGGCCGACCATGCGGCCGGGCTTGGCAGCCGGAACGTATCCAACAGCAGGAATGCCGCAAAAGTAACGGCGAACGGAGCGATACTGTATATCTCGGTAAGCTCCGACAATCTGCGCAGCGGGTACAGCCACTCGAGCAGCAGCAGAAGCAGCAGCACGCTAAGGGCGGCGTCTCCCGCCCAATTGGCGGGCGGTCGCGTCGCCTCGCGGCTCGCGGCCGCGGCTCGGGAGCTTGCCGGGGCGGCAGCGGTGACGGAAGCTGCCGCTTCGCGGAAGGCGCTGGCGCAGGCCGCGATCGCTGCGCAGGCGCCGGAAGCGTCAGCCGCGGCCTTGACCTTGCCGCAGGCTGCGGTAGAGGCACGATCCTCCGCCGGCTGAGCGGCGCGAGGATCGGTGTCAGGTGCCGATAGCTGCATCGGCGGCACCTCCTCTCGGCGACACGGCGGGCCTATGCGGCGCCAGGATCGTGACCGGGCAGCCGAGCGCTTCGAGCTGCCGCACCCATGCGTGCGCGGGCCCGGGCCATGCCGCCCCGGGCTCGTGCACGTAAACGACACGCGCGCCCCTTGGCAGCCCGCGCAGAGCCGCGGCCAGCTGCGCGTCGGCGCGGGCCGTGACGAGCGTGAGCGCCCCGCCGCCCGCAAGCCGCGCTTCGCGCAGCGCGAGCTCGGCGAACGCGTCGGCGCGCGCCGAGCCGCGCGGCACCGCCGCAAGCAGCCGCAGCAGCTCGCCGTCCCGCCCGCGCCCCTGCGCCTCGGCGGCGCCGGACTGGCCGTCGCTGACGGCCAGTCGCACCCGCGCGCCCTGCTCGAGCGCGCGCCGCGCAAGCCCCGCCGCGGCCTCCACCGCCGCCGCGAGCGCAGGATCCGCCCACAGGGCGGCTCCCGCGCTCACTCCGGCTCCGGCCGCGTCGAGCACGATGAGCTGCCGCCCGGCGGCAGGCAGCTCCGTCTCTTTCGCGCGCAGCTCGCCCGTGCGCGCGCTGCTGCGCCAATGGATCCGGCGAAGCGGATCCCCCGGCGCGTAAGGCCGCGTGCCGCTTACCTGCGGCACGGGGTCCGAACCCGGCGGCCGCCGGGAAGCCGGACGCGTCCCTTCCGGGGCCGCGCCCGGTAGCGGCATCGCCGTACCCAAACCTCCGGGCAGCGCCCACAGCTGCCCGCCGCCTGCGCTTTCGCGCTTCGCCTGCACAAGCCCGAAAGCGTCCACGGCGCTTACGATCAGCGCCTCCTGCCGGTACACGCCGCGGGCAAGCCCCTGCACCGTACAGCGCATGACCGCGGCGCGCCCGAAGCCGGCCTCGGCCGTACCTCGCCGGACGATCCGCTCGCCGGTTCCCTCGTGCACCCAGCGCTCCTCCACCCGCAGCCGCCCGCCGAACAACGGCAGCCAAGCCGCGGAAAGGCGATAGGCCGTCGTAACCGGTTCCCCGCTATAAACGAACCGGTCAACGCTTGGCCCGCACTGGATGTGCTCCGGAGCAGCGGACGACATAGCCTCCATCCCGCCAGACAGCGTTTCTATCCGCAGCCCGCGCCCGGCCATAGCGCGAAACAACCCAAGATAAATAACGAAAAAAGCCCAGACATAAACCAAAAACCAGGCCGTCCGGCCTCCCAAACCAAACGCCCACCATCCAAGGAGTGCCCCGCATCCTCCGATCCATCCGATCGCCAATAAGCTCCGCATGCTTGCCGCCTTTCTTCAACCTGCGGCATGCCGGCGGACCGGCAGCGGCGCGCTGGCGACGATCGAACCGACAAGAGCTTCCGCCTGACGGCCGGACAGCAGCGCAGACGGCGCTAGCGTCAAGCGATGCGCCAGTACGGGGACGGCCAGCTCCTTTACATCGTCCGGGATAACATAACTGCGGCCCTTCAGGAACGCCTGCGCCTGGGAGGCACGCATCAATGCAACCGAGGCCCGCGGACTGGCGCCGAGCGAGACGTCCGGATGCGTGCGTGTTGCCGTCGCCAGTTGGACGATATACTGCTTGATCGTATCGTCGACATGAACGGCGCGGGCTTCTTTTTGAAGGGAAACGAACTCCTCCTGAAGAACGACCGTACGAATTTGAGCGAGCGGAAACGGCTCTTCCATGCGGCCCAGCATCTCCACCTCGCCAAGCTGGTCGGGATAACCGAGACGCAGCTTCACCATAAACCGGTCGAGCTGGGCTTCGGGCAGCGAGAACGTACCCTCGAAGTCGACGGGATTTTGCGTCGCCAGAATAAAAAACGGCTCCGGCAGCGGATAGGTCGTTCCGTCAACCGTCACCCGCTTCTCTTCCATCGCCTCCAGCATGGCGGCTTGCGTCCGCGGCGATGCGCGATTCAGCTCGTCGGCCAATACGATATGGGCAAGTAAAGGCCCGGGACGGAATTCGAATTCGCCGCTGCGCTGGTTGTATACCGAAACCCCGGTCAGATCGGACGGGAGCAAATCCGGGGTGCATTGAATCCGCTTGAAGCTGCTGTCGATCGTTCTCGCCAGCGCTCGCACAAGCATTGTTTTGCCTACGCCGGGGACGTCTTCCAACAGCACGTGTCCGCCGCAAAGCAGCGCCACAAGCAGCCTTTCGATGACCTCCCGTTTGCCTACGATGACCTTCTCCACCTGATACACGATCCGCTCCAGCACCGCTTGCGGCGAATCCGCCAGATTCACAGATTTTGTCACCCTGAAAACCTCCTGCCTGAATCTTGGTATGCAAGTTTTTCCAAATCTTGCATTCTAGCATTCAGTATGTCCGGTTTTCATAGCTTTTAGACTTGAGCGGAAGGCTTTCACGTGTTTATCCAATATGCATCCATCCGGTCCGGTAGCCGCCATAGACTGCCGCCTGCACCTCCGCGGCCCCCCGTTCGTGCGGAACCTCGCTGGATAACATCCGGTCGCCTAGCAGCTCCAGCGTTTGACGGAGCGGCACATACAGCGTCCCGTCCGCAAGCTCCATTTCAGGAAACGGGTGAATACGTGTCTTCGCTTCGGCATTCCATTCGGCTGCAGGACGACGCACCCTCAGCTGCTGCCGGGCCAAATCGTACTCGGCCGTAATCGCACCATAACGGACGACAGCCGTCCGGCGCTCGGCGTTCCACTCTACGGTTCCGCCCATCGCTGCGATCAATGGCCTCAGAGATACCCTATAGCTCCCGTCCCGAATACGGAACTGCTCCTTCGTCAAAGCAAGCGTGCGGTCACCCAAATGCACATTCAAACGATCCGGCCCTCCCTTTTGACCGGCTTCCGTATAAGCGATGACCGCGGGCGAGTCAAGCAGCGCTTTCGGAGCGTTATCCTTGTCCGGAATATCCTCTGCATTCCAAAGCTTCCTATGTTCGTGCGCAGCGGCTAGCAGACTGTCGAACGATTCGCGATTTTCCGTCCTGGACCATTTCGGTTTCCCGCCGGGGAACTGTACCGGCTTCACCTCCGGAGTTAGCGAAGCGAAAGCATAGCCTTTTTCTTTAAATAACCGGATGATCCGGGGAAGCGCTTTTACCGTTTCTTCATGCCCCGAACCGTCATGCATCAGCACAATGACCTCGTTTCCGAACGATCCTTTTTCCACCGTACGGAAAATCTGGTCCGCCGTCATCCCGGGACGCCTCGCATCTTCGCTGTCGATGCTCCAATCGTAAATCTCGTAGCCGGCCTGCCCCAAATAATAGAAATAAAAAGCATCAAAATTGCCGTGCGTCCCGCCCGGAGCACGAATAAAACGCGGCCTGACGCCCGTTGTCTCCAGCAATATAGTTTCCGTCTTCTGAACCTGCTCCCAAAATGCCCGAAAGTCGGAATACAGCTCCCGGTAGACGTGATTATACGTATGATTGCCGAGGGCGTGGCCGTCCTCCACGATAAGCTTCGCGATATTCGGACGCTCCTGCACCTGCTCGCCCAGCACGAAGAAAGTGGCCCGCACGTGCTCCTCCCGCAAAATGTCCAGCACCTTCGGAGTCAGCTTGCTCGGCCCGTCGTCGAAGGTCAGGTACACCGTCGGCTTCTCCGCCGGGGTATAGTTTTTTTCGATTGAAGCACGTTTGCCCGATTTCAGCTGCGCAAATAAAGCTTCCTCTCCTTCATGATCGGGTGCCGCCCCTGCCGTGTTCGTCAAGACCGTAAGCCACAGGATCGTAAGGCCAAGCATGGATGTCCAAACGGTGCTTATCATGCGGAACGAATAAGCTTGCGGTCTGCACTTCATGAGAGATCCCCCCGTATAGTTCTATGAAATGGGTATTGATAGAATATATGGATGGTTTTTCTCTTTTATGACCTCACCAGACGACCTTGAAGAAAGGATTGACAAGGGGAAGGGAACAAGGTAGAATTTTTCACGATAATGATAATCATTTTCATTTAAAGAGAGGGGTATCATCATTGTTTACATCTTTGCGTTCGAAATGGAAATCCGCTGCTGCGCTCTTGGCCTGCGCAACCGCCTTGGGTGCGATGTTGAGCGGCTGCGGCACGGCTAACACCCCAGCCCCGACGAATGATAATGCACAGAAGCAGCCGGCTGCGGCAGCCGTATCGGAACTCACGATCAACCACGCGATGGGTTCTTCCAAAGTTCCCGCTCAACCGAAACGGATCGTCGTCCTGACCAACGAAGGAACGGAAGCCCTGCTTGCTCTTGGCCTTAAACCGGTGGGAGCGGTTAAATCTTGGTCCGGCAACCCGTGGTACGACCACTTGAAGAAAGATCTGGAAGGCGTCGAAGTCGTCGGTGACGAGAACCAGCCGAACCTTGAGGCAATCGCCAAGCTGAAGCCCGATCTGATTCTCGGCAATAAACTGCGTCAGGAAAAAGTATACACGCAGCTTGCCGCCATCGCGCCGACGGTATTCTCGGAGCGTCTGCAATCCGACTGGCAGAAAAACTTCCGAGTATATGCCGAAGCCGTTAACAAAAAAGCCGAGGGCGAGCAGCTTTTGCAGCAATATGACAAACGCATCGCGGACATGAAGGCCAAAGCGGGAGACAAGCTTAATACGAAAGTATCTCTTGTTCGCTTTATTCCGGGGAAAGCCCGGCTTTATATGAAGGATACGTTTGCAGGGCTGGCGCTCAGCAAAATCGGCTTCCAACGTCCGGCCGCGCA
The DNA here is from genome assembly GCF_001399685.1 of Paenibacillus sp. A3. Classification (GTDB taxonomy): domain Bacteria; phylum Bacillota; class Bacilli; order Paenibacillales; family NBRC-103111; genus Paenibacillus_G. Next base: position 20,153 of record NZ_JTHN01000241.1, on the reverse strand, counting down.
GGATAAGAACGAGTTTGCGGTCGAAATCAACAAGGAACGCCTCCCGGATATGGACGGAGATATTCTGTTCTATTACGTGTGGGATAACGATAAAAAAGAAGCGAGCGCCGTCGAGAAAGACTGGACGAGCGACCCGCTTTGGAAAAATTTAAACGTCGTGAAGAACAACAAAGTGATTAAAGTGAGCGACGATATTTGGAACTCCTCCGGCGGAATCATTGCCGCCAATAAGATGCTGGACGAAGTGGATCAATATCTGCTGAAATAAACCTGCTGCCCGTTACTCGAAAAATTGGATGCACACCGGTTTCGGTATGCGGAGCTCATGACCTGTGGGCTCCAGCCGGCCGGTGTTTTCATTTACAGCCAACGTGACAATGGAGTCCGAATTTTGATTGGCGGCCAACACGAATTTCCCGTCCGGCGTGACGCCAAAATTTCTCGGCCACGTCCCGCCGGTCGGCTCGTGCTGGATCAGCGCCAGCTTGCCGCTGGTCCGGTCGATGCGGTAGACGGCTATGCTGTCGTGCCCGCGGTTGGAGCCGTACAAGTAGTCCCCGGACACCCCGATATGGATATCGGCGCAATAGCTCTCCCCTGCAAATCCTTCCGGCAGCGCGGACACCGTTTGGATTTCCCGAAGCGTTCCGTCTTCTTGTCCGTAAGCAAACGCCGTAATCGTAGAATCCAGCTCATTAATCACATATGCATATGGCAGCACAGGATGGAACGCCATATGACGCGGGCCCGCCCCCGCATGTACCTGCACTTCGCCATGTAAAACAAGCGACGGTTCTGCCTCGTTCTCTTGAATGTTGTAGATCATGATTTTGTCCGTTCCGAGATCTGCGACGTAGATGCGGGAATCTTTCAGGACGGTACAATGCGCATGAGCCGCTTCCTGCCGGTCGCCGCGTACACTCTGTCCCTCATGCCGCTTCCGATCCGCCAACGGCCCGATGGTCCCGTCTTCCTCGATCGGATACAAGCTCACGCTACCGCTTGAATAATTGGCTACGACGAGCCGCTTTCCCTCACGGTCCGTTACCAGATGGCACGGCGAAGCGCCGAACGAAGGCTGCTTGCCGATATAGCGCAAAGCCCCGGTTTCCGCTTCCACAGCATAAGAAGCCACTTCCCCGCCTTCCTTGCCTGCCTCATCCTGCTGCTCGCTTACCGCAAACAGCCTGCCGCGCTCCGTATCTACCGTCAAAAAGGAAGGCATCTCGACTTCCGCATAAGTGCCAATGGCAGACAGCCTTCCTGTTGACTTATCCATGCTCAGCACATATAAAGAATCGTCTCCGCCGCCATTATAAGTTCCTACATAAACGATCCGACTGGACTGTTTTTCATACCGCTGCATTCACGACCGCTCCCCTACTGGAAATTTATTGCTAGGGTTAGTTTTTCGCCATCTCTCGCATTCATTCCTGCTTAGACGTTTTACCTTTGTTGACAAAAACCTGCTCAACTTGATGGCGAAGAAAAAAGCCGGGGCTGCGTTTCTCCCGGCTGTAGACGAATGGCTACTATAGGGTCCCTACTCCGCCTGCGCGGCCTTGACGGCTTCTAGCACCTGCTCGACATGGCCCTTGATCCGGACGCCGCGCCATTCCCGGACAAGCTTGCCTTGCGGATCGATGACAAACGTCGAGCGCACGACGCCCATATATTCGCGTCCGTACATCTTTTTCATCTGCCAAACGCCGAACAATTCGCATACCGCGTGGTCGGGGTCGGAAAGCAGCAGGAACGGCAGCTCGTATTTGGCGGCGAACTTCCCATGGGACTTCAGGTCGTCCGGGCTAATCCCGATCACTTCGGTGTTCAACGCCTTGAATTGTCCGTTGTAATCGCGGAATTGGCAGGACTCCTCCGTACATGTTGGCGTCATATCCTTGGGGTAGAAATAGAGCACGACGTATTTGCCCCGAAACTGCGATAGTGTTACGGATTCCCTGTTTCCGGCAGTCAGAGTAAAATCCGGAACCGGTTGTCCGGGTTGAAGCTGCGGCATAGTTCTTCCTCTCCTCGCATCCGTGTTTGTAAAATTTTTCTTTGTACAAGCATTATACGAAACTCCTCCGCCGCAAAACAACCTGAAAAAGCCGCCCTCATAAAGGACGGCTTTGCTATAAATGTTTCGAAGCTCTTACTTCTTATTGATGAATGCTTTCAGGGAATCGTTCAACTCGTCCTTCAGACCGGTAATAACTTTATCTTCGCTAAGGCCTTTTTCTTTCGCGATATCGGCAATCGTTTTGCCGCTGCTGAACGCTGCATCCAATTCATCTTCAGTAATGCCGAGAACTTTAGCTACGGACTCTTCATCTACATGGGTTTTCAATTTCAGCTTTTTGGAATACTTGCCACTGGATTTATCTTGATAGCCTGATTTATCGATGGCTGCCGAATACTTTACTTGAGCTTCTTCCTTTAATTGTTTCGCTTCTTCTTCAGTAATTCTTTTTTGGTTTAGTGCACTATCTACTTTTTCAAGTGCCGGATTAACCAATCTGCTGAGCAATTCCGAACGCTCGACTCCACTTGTGCGAGCCAATTCAGCGATCGATTTTCCTTTTTTAAGCTCCGCATTCAAATCATCCACACTCATATTAATAATACCGGATGCTTGAACGACAATGGAATTCAAACCAAGATCTACACGTTTGTGCAGAGGAATGGAAAAATCCGGAACGACCGTGTACGTAATATCGTCATCCGCAAACGCCTTAGGCGCTGTTGTCAATCCGCCGATTCCACCAAACAATACAGCTGCTGCTACCGTACCTGCCATAACTTTTCCAGTCCACTTTTTCATGATTCTCTCCACCCTATCCTTTTTTATATTTCGAACATACGACTTGAACATTTGTTTTGAACAAACGTTTTGAACATATGTTCAATTCCCTATGATTGGTATTCTACCACTGGATAAACCTCCCTGTCAACTCGCTCAAAATCATCAATTATGTCTATTTTTTGAACGTGCCAGTTTGTGGTAAGGGATTTATTGCTAGTATAGGAGTGAAATATGAACTCAACGTAACGTGAAGCTTAAAGGAAAATGAAAGAAAGCTTAAAAAAATCTTAAAACGAAGAGACTTGATTTTTTGAAATTTTGGCCGGACTGGGGACCGGCCCAATCCACTAGACGTTTGTCACATACTATAGAGTAAATCCAATCCGAAAGGAGCCGCTTTGCATGTACGATTACGATTGCTATCCTCAGTGCCCGACCAAGACCGTTTACGATCCGCCCGTCCGGATATACCGGGATTATTACCATCCCCAAATCGTGCAGGTCATCCACCCGGTTGAAATCGTCAACCGCCATCATTGCGTCCCTTGCCCGCAGCATATTTACTCGTATTCCGAGAGAGACGAATGGTCCACGGGCAAGGGGCACAAAGGGTGACTTCTTCCCGGCACGTCCGGGTACGCCAAAGAGGAGCTTGCCTGTCGGCAGCTCCTCCGGGAGTGTTATGATGTTTTTTAGTACATAGGCCCTCGTCCTCTACGAGCCCGCTCCGCGGTACCGCTTCACCCCGTAATTCCACACCGTCAGCCCGAAGGTCAGGAAGACAATCCCAACCAGCGGGGTAAGCAAAGCGAACGTTCCCCAATTCGCCCGGTCCAGAAAATAGGCGGCCGGATAAAAGCCGACGAAGCCAAACGGCAGCACCCATGTCAGCATGATGTTAAGAAGACGGTTATAGATCGTCATCGGGTATCGCCCGTAGTTTTGCAGGTTCCACAGCAGCGGCAAAATGCCGGTGGGCGAATCCGAGAAAAACGACAACGATGTAAAGAAAATGTACACGCCCCCGTAAATCATGATCGAACCGAGCACCAGCACAAGCAGAATGAGCGGATCGTACCACATTAGCACGAGATCAAGCTGTGTCCAGGAATAGATCATGATGATCAGACCGACCAGCGCGCTGAATAGCGAGGACGGGTCCATATTTTCCAGCATCAGCTGCACCAGATTATGCGCCGGCCGGGTCAAGATCCGGTCCATTTCGCCTTTGACGATGTACCGCTCGGTGAATCCCCAGAGATTAAAAAACGTAATAAACAAGCCGTAAGGCACCATAAAATAGCCATAGATAAACAATATCTGCTGCTCGTTCCATTCGCCGATCACCGCGGTATGCTGGAACACGACGAGGATGAAAAATAAATTCAGCCCGTTAAATAATAGATCGGACAGCACCTCGATCCAAAAATCTGAACGGTAGGTGAGCCGCGTTTTCATGTAATTTTTCAAATAATCGACAAACAAGCCTGCATAGAACATGCGCCATCACCCTCCCTGCACGAACAGCCGCGTCCGCGCGCCCCGCCACAGTACATAGAGCGGCACAATCAACAGCACGAACCAGATGATTTGGACGGCAAATACGTTGTAAACGGCGCTGCCGGCTACTTTGCCGGTGAAGACGGAGCCAGGCAAGTACGTGATCGCCGGAAACGGCAGCAGATTCATCAGCTCTTGCGCCCAGCCCGGGAAGAACGACATCGGCACGACCAGTCCGGAGAACAAATCGACGGTTACCCGTTTCATCCGCATCATGCCTTCGTTGTTTTCGAGGAAAAAGGCGAACAGGCCGGTAATAATATTGATCTGCGTATTGATCAGGAAGCTGAAAAACAGCATGGCAAGAAAAATAAGCCAGGTCAGCGGATCTGACGGCAGCTGCACCGGAAACAGGAACGAGACGATCACCATGCCCGGCACGGAAAATAGAAAAAACCGGAACAAGCCTTCGCCAAGACCCTGCATCATTTTGACGACGATGTAATTGTACGGGCGGATGAACTGAATCGCGACGCTGCCGTCTTTGATCTCATTTGCAATTTCCCGGTCCAGATTGTTAAAATAAAACGCCCGCGCCATCCACGATACGGCCACATAAGTCGTCATCTGTGTCACGGTCATCCCGCCGAGAAGCTCTTTCGTCCCGTAAATCGCCTTCCACAGAAAATAGTACGCCCCAATATTAAGGGCATAAATAATAATCCCGCTGTAATAATTGACCCGGTAGGCGAGCATCATCAGGAAGCGGATGCGGATAATGTCCAGATAAGCGCTAACCATGCAGCGTCACTTCCTGTTCTTCGCGCAGCTCCTTTTTAGCTTCCGCCGATCCGGATTTGTAAATTTCCCGCACGATGTCGTCCGTATTCGTTTCGAGGATTTTAATGTCCTCGATCGTCGTTATACCGACAACCCGGCTGAGCACCTCGGAGACGCTTGCCGCCTGCTGCGGGATCCATACTTTGGCCGTCAGCTCGTTGTCCAGCGACCAGTCTACTTGCAGTCCTGAGGTCAACTCCTGCAAACGGGGCAGCGATACCGGCTCCGAGAAGCGGAGAATGACTTCCTTGCCTTTGCCCCAGCGTTCTTTTAGCTCCTCAAGCCCTCCGTCGTAGATGATCCGGCCGTCGTCGAGCATAATGACCCGGGAACACAGCGCTTCAATGTCCTGCAGATCGTGGGTGGTCAGCAGAATGGTCGTGCCGTACCGTCTGTTCATAGATTTCAGAAACTCGCGGATTTCCGTCTTGACCATAATATCCAGACCGATCGTAGGCTCGTCCAGAAACAAAATTTCCGGATTGTGAATGAGCGACGCCGCAAGCTCGCAGCGCATCCGCTGGCCCAGACTCAACTTCCGTACAGGCCGGTTCAACAGCTCGCCAAGCTGCAGCCGCTCCACCAGCTCGTCCATACGGCTGCGGTAGTCCGCATCCGGGACGCGGTACACTTTCTTGAGCAGTTGGAACGATTCGATCACGCCGATATCCCACCAAAGCTGGCTGCGCTGGCCGAATACGACGCCGATATTCCGGACGAACTTTTCCCTCTCTTTATAAGGAACGAAGCCGCCTACGCGAATATCGCCGGAGGTCGGAACGAGAATGCCGGTCAGCATTTTGATCGTGGTCGATTTGCCCGCTCCGTTCTCGCCGATGTAGCCGCAAATCTCGCCCTGCGGAATTTGAAAGCTGATGTCCTTCACCGCGGCGACTTGGCTATACTCTCTCCGGAACAGGTCGCGAACAGCGCCTTTCAAGCCTTCCCGGTTCTTTTGCACTTTGAATTCTTTTCTCAGCCGATGCACGTCGATGGCGAGATTCATAGGTGTAGGTCCTCCTGTCAAAATATGCCGAAGCTTGCAGGCGCGGATTGAAACCTTTTATAATAATGAAATAGTTTCCTGTCCTAACGTATGCATGTTCCTGCGGCATTGTCAAAACCTATACCCGTTATGATACACCAACCTTACGATCAGGAAAAGCGAACGCAACCAGAGGAGGGAACCGAATTCCCATGGTCCGTACGATAAAATGGCTTTTCATTTCGCTGCTGCTGCTGTTGCTTGCAGGAATCGGCTATTTTACATATTCTTTCGTTCAATTTGCCAACAACATTCAAAGTCATCCCGAAACAACCAAATTCGGCGGGCTTACCCCGAAGCAGCTCGGCATGTCGGACAGCTACACCCCGCCCAAATGGGAGGGCAATTCGCGCGTGAATGTGCTCATTCTTGGCGGCGATTCCCGAGGACTCAAAAAGAACGAAGTTCCGCGTTCCGATTCGATTATGGTCGCCTCGATCGATCCGGTGACGAAGAAAGCGTACTTATTTTCGATTCTGCGCGACACATACGTGAAAATTCCGGGGCATGGCGAGGACCGCATCAATACGGCACTTGCCATCGGCGGGCCGAATCTGGCCATGCGCACGGTTAGCGACCTGCTCGGCATTCCGGTTCAATATTTTTTCTATACCGATTTCAAAGGCTTCATCGCGCTGACCGACGCCATCGGCGGCATCGATCTCGAAGTGGAGAAGGACATGAAATACCGCGATTCGGAAGACGGCCACGAGTACGATATCAATCTAAAAAAAGGCATGCAGCATCTTGACGGAAAAATGGCGCTGCAGTACGTCCGGTTCCGGCACGATGCCATGAGCGACTTTTCCCGCACCGAGCGGCAGCGCAAATTTTTGCAGGCCGTCGCGCAAAAAATGCAGACGACCGGCTCCCTGATCCGGCTGCCGAAAATATTGAACAGCATCGATCCTTACCTCGAAACGAACTTGACGACGACCGACATGCTGAAGCTCGGCACGCTAGCCTTCGAGGCCAAAACCGAGGGGATGGTCAGCCAGCAAATTCCGCCTTCCGAGCTGCTGATTGAAAAACGGGTCGGCGGCGCTGAAGTTCTTAGCGTAAACCGCACCAAGTTGCAGGATTACATTAAGGCGCTGTTCGAAGGCAGGGACCCGTTGACCCCTGCCGGCAAGCCTGCCGAAGGCGGCAATAAAAGCACGACCGGCACCGCTCCGGTCAAAAAATAATAGCTGCTACGAAGCATACGCGAGCGGGAGGCCAGGGGCTTCCCGCTTTTGACCTGAAAGGAGAACCGTTCTTATGATCGAGATGCACATTATTGACGCCTTTGCGGACAAGCCGTTTCGCGGCAACCCTGCGGCGGTTTGTTTGCTGGAGCGCTATCCTTCCGACCCATGGCTTCAGCAGGTTGCGATGGAGATGAACTTATCGGAAACGGCGTTTCTCTCCCCCCAACAGGACGGGAGCTACCGGCTTCGCTGGTTTACGCCGACGGTCGAGGTTGATTTGTGCGGCCATGCTACGCTGGCCAGCGCTCATTACCTGTGGGAAACCGGGCGGGCAGACCGCAAACAGGCTTTGACCTTTCACTCGCTTAGCGGCCAGCTGACGGCCTCCCCGAGTGAAGACGGTTGGATCCGGCTGGATTTTCCCGTTGAGCAGATTGCCGAAACGGACGCGCCGGACCGATTGGCCGATGCCCTGGGCGGGGCTGTGCCCCGTTTTGTCGGAACCAACCGGCTGGACTTGCTGGTCGAACTGGACTCGGAGGAAGCCGTACGCGGGTTGAAGCCCAATTTCGCCATCATGGCGGAGCTCGGCGTCCGCGGCGTGCTGGTTACGGCCCGCTCGCAGGATGAACGGTACGACTTCGCCTCCCGCTGCTTCTTCCCGGCGCTGGGAATTGACGAAGATCCGGTTACCGGATCGGCCCATTGCGCACTGGCGCCTTACTGGCGGGACAAGCTGGGCAAAGACCGGATGACCGCCATTCAATCGTCAGCACGAACGGGTGTTCTCAGACTTGCTTTGGTCGACGACCGTCTTCACATTCATGGTCAAGCAGTAACGGTGCTTAAAGGCTCTCTGCTCCACCTTCCTACAGAATGAGGCACCGATCCGATTCGGAGAAAAATTCACTGCCGGAACGCAATCCTTTATAATATAGATATACATAGATGGAAAGGACTTGAATTCTCATGAGCAACCCATTTGCGTCTAACGCATCCGAAGCCACGCCCCGCACACGCTCCGCAGCGCTTTATACGGAGGCGCTCGAGCATATCGTCGGCGGGGTGAACAGCCCTTCCCGCTCCTTCAAAGCCGTGGGCGGTGGAGCGCCCGTATTCATGAAACGGGGACAAGGAGCGTATTTCTGGGACGAGGACGGCAACCGCTACATCGACTATTTGGCCGCCTACGGTCCGATCATTCTCGGCCACGCTCATCCTCATGTGACCTCCGCCATTGTCCGTGCGGCGGAGAATGGCACATTATACGGTACGCCGACCGAACTCGAAATCCGCTTCGCCCGCATGTTGAAAGAAGCGATTCCGTCGCTTGATAAGGTCCGCTTCGTCAACTCCGGTACCGAAGCCGTAATGACAACGATCCGGGTAGCCCGCGCCTATACCGGCCGGAATAAAATCATCAAGTTCGCCGGCTGCTACCACGGCCATTCGGATCTCGTGCTCGTCGCCGCCGGCTCTGGCCCGTCCACCCTCGGAATACCGGACAGCGCCGGTATTCCGGTCAGCATCGCGCACGAGGTCATTACCGTGCCGTTCAACGACCTCGCCGCACTGGACGCTGCGCTGGAGCGCTGGGGCAGCGACGTGGCCGCAGTCATGGTCGAGCCCATTGTCGGCAACTTCGGCATGGTCATGCCGAAGCCCGGCTTCCTGGAAGGACTGTGCTCCGCGGCCCGTCGGAACGGCTCCCTTGTCATCTACGACGAGGTGATCACCGCGTTCCGCTTCCATTACGGCGCCGCCTCCACCTTCGCCGGTTTGCCCGAAGGCACCGACTACGCAGCCATCGAGCCCGATCTTACGGCCCTTGGGAAAATCATCGGCGGCGGACTGCCGATCGGCGCTTACGGCGGCCGCGCAGAGATCATGGCGCAAGTGTCACCGCTTGGACCGGCTTACCAAGCCGGCACCATGGCCGGCAACCCGGCATCGATTTCCGCCGGAATCGCCTGCCTGGAGGCCCTGCAAGAGCCCGGTACCTACGAGCGGCTGGACCGGCTCGGCGCCATGCTGGAAGCGGGCCTTGCCGAAGGGGCTCGCAAACACCGCATCGCCCTGACTGTGAACCGCATCTGCGGCGCGCTGTCGACACACTTTTGCGACCATCCGGTTACGAATTACGACGAGGCTCAAAATACCGACGGCGAGCAGTTTGCAGCCTTTTTCCGCTACATGCTGGAGGACAGCATTTGCCTGGCTCCTTCCAAATACGAAGCCTGGTTCTTGACGACGGCTCATACGGACGAAAACGTCGCTTATACGATTGAAGCGGCAAATCGTGCATTCGCCCGCATGAACGCTTAACCGAGAGATCGGCAATAAATTCCATTTATCACCCAAATCACGAACTATTATCGGACAAAGGTAATAGTTCGTTCGTTTTTTATTAACCCTCATCATTCCGCTCTGAAATTGCCTTTATTCACCAGTTATGCAAAATAGACAGCGCTTACAATTAACATTTCCCTTCAATGTTCTATTGTCTCACATGAAATTTCGTGATATTCTATAAATACTTTTAAACTAAGTAAATTCGGCTAAATGTAAGGTTTTTGCCATGTTAACTATGAAGCTGTGCGTTTGGACGGTTAGGGCGCTGCCCCTTTTATCACCCGCTTCCGCACAGCTTCTGCTGAATCGAGAAACCGAAAATCAAGTCAATTATGCAGAATAAATGTATTTTTATTCATTGCAATGATTCGTTGACTCTTTCCGCTTTCTTGCTTCACATGAACAAAGCCTTCTTTTCAGGACGAACCCGCAACTAATTTTAATGGGAGGTGACGGTCAGCCTGCTGACCACGAGAATGAATCAAGTTATGCGCAATGAAGGCCGCTTTCAGAATTTATTGGCCACCGAACATGATAGCTGCGGTATCATCTGTATTATTGAAAAAGACGGATTTCCGTCCCGCGACAACATTCAAAAGACGATTGACGCCCTCGTGAAAATGGAGCATCGTTCGGGTTTCATTAACGGGGAAGGCGACGGCTGCGGCATCCTGACCGACATTCCGCGCGCCCTGTGGGAGAAAAAGCTGACCGACGCCGGTCTCGACGGCAAGCTCGCTTATGACGAGCGCTTCTCCGTCGCGCACATTTTCGTGCCGCGCAAGCTGGACATCTCCGCTCCCGATATGCAAAAAGGCATCCGCGAGCTGTTCTCCCAATTTCAAGTCAGCATCCTCTTGGAGCAAGAAAATCAAGTGGACAGCAGCGTACTCGGTCCGAACGGACGCAACGACGAACCAACCTTCTGGCAAATCGCAGGTCTGTGCGACAAGCAGGAAGTGAAAGTCTCCGACCATCTGTTTGAGCTTCATGTGGCGATTGAAGCCAAATATAACGTACACGTCGCCACCCTCAGCAACGTCACGGCCGCTTACAAAGTGATGGGCGCCGCCAGCATTTTGCCGAAATACTTCAATGACACCCGCGACCCGCTGTTCGCAGCGCAGGTTACTATCGGACACAACCGATACTCCACGAACACACAATCCAGCTTCTTCCGCGTGCAGCCATTCTCGCTGCTTGGCCATAACGGCGAGATCAATACGGTGAAAAAGATGCGGATCGAAGCCGACATGGTCGGCGTGCCCCTCGTTGACGGCGGCAGCGACTCCCAGGACATGAACCGTACCATCGAAACGTTCATTCACCGTTTCGGCCTCAGCTTGTTCGAAGCGATGGAAGTCGTTTTCCCTCCGATTCTTAACGAAATGAAGCTTTTCCGGCCGGAACTGCAGGACATGTACGTCTACTTCCGCCAAGCTTGGGGCCATTACGCGCAAGGACCGGCAGGGATCGTTTCCCGTTACGGCAATGAGTGCATTTTCAGCGTCGACGCGCTTGGTCTGCGTCCCGTATGGATGGTGGAAAGCGAAACGTCCCTGTATTTCTCCTCGGAACAAGGCGTCATTACGGTCGGCGAGATGGTCGCAGATCCGAAACCGATCGCACCGGGCGAAAAAGTAGGCGTCGTCCTGACACCGGGCGAGCATGTTCAGGTTATTCCGTATCATCTGGTGCAATCCACCGTGCTGGAGCGCGTGCAAAGCCGTCTTGGCCTTGATGGACAGCGCAAGCACTTGAATAATGAAATTCCGGCCGTCGAAGCGGCGCCATCCGCCGACGTCACGCCGACGGATGCACTCTACAGCGCGTTCGGATGGGACCGCGACGGCATCCAAATGATCGAAACGACTGCCGAGACCGGCGCAGAGCCGATTCGCTCGCTCGGTCATGACAGCCCGCATGCCGCTTTGAACTGGGAGCGTCAGAATATTCCGGATTTCATTAAAGAAAGCGTTGCGGTTGTCACCAACCCCGCGATCGACCGTGACCGCGAGATGGAGCATTTCTCCACGCGCGTCGTCGTAGGGCCTCGCCCGGCCGTGTACAGCCAGCCGGATGATCGGCTGCGGGTAGAACTGCTGTATCCCGTCGTGCTGGAGGGCAGCAACGGTATCGATTCTTTGGCTGAATTGAAACAGCCGAGCTACGAGCAGCTTGTCGCCATGTACGGTGCGCAAAACGGCGATGCCGTCGCCACGTTGTCGACGACATTCTCCCGCGGCACATCGCTGAAGGATGCTCTGGAGCAGCTTGCGGCCGACGCTGTGCAAGCCGTGCGCAAAGGCGCTATGCTGCTTGTGCTGGACGACAGCGAGGCGCATGAGAACGACCGGCTGTGGATGGACCCGCATTTGGCCGTATCCAAAGTCGATATCGCGCTTCGCGAAGTGAAGCTCGGTTACGGCGACAATCTGCGCCGTCAAACAACGCTCGTCCTGCGCAGCGCGGCTATCCGCAACCTGCACGATATGGCCGTTGCTTGCGGCTTGGGCGCAGATGTGCTGTCCCCTTACATCTTGTTTGCTACGGCAGCGGCCAAGGACGGCGCGCCGGCGGCACGCAAAGTGTTTACCGCTTTGATGAAAGGCTTGGAGAAAGTCATCTCCACGATCGGAACGCATGAGCTTCGTGGTTACACCCGCTTCTTCTCGTCGATCGGCCTCAAGCCGGAGCTCGCCGACGTACTGGATATTGTAAACTACCTGGGCAGCGATAAGGCCGGAACCGGCTTTGCCGAGCTCGAAGCCGATGCCGAAGCCCGTTACAACGACTTCGCCAATCCTAAAGCAAAAGCAGCCCGCAACTTCCGCTTCTTCCAACGGATGTGGAAAGCGCTCGGCGATGCGGCTTCCGGAGCGGCTCCGTACGAAGACTATCGCGACAAGCTGCGCGAAGAAGAAAAGAAAAACGGTATTTCCATCCGTCACGTTGCGGATTTCAATTATGAGAAAGCGCACGCCGAAGGCCGTAAGCCGCTCGACCCTTCCCAAGTCGAGATTGGCATCGGAGGCCACGATCTGCCGATGCTCATCTCTTCCATGTCCTTCGGATCGCAGAACGAAACGGCATTCCGCGCTTACGCCGAAGCCGGCGAGCGCCTGAATATGGTAACGATGAACGGCGAAGGCGGCGAGATCAAAGACATGCTCGGCCGCTATAAGCGGACCCGCGGCGCCCAAGTCGCGTCTGGACGTTTCGGCGTTAACGTCGAGCTGGCAAACGCCGTTGCCTTCTTGGAAATCAAGATCGGTCAGGGCGCAAAACCGGGCGAAGGCGGTCACCTGCCAGGCTCGAAAGTAACTGCGAAGATCGCATTGGCACGGAACGCGACCATCGGTTCCGACCTGATTTCGCCTTCCAACAACCATGACATTTATTCGATCGAGGACTTGGCGCAAATCATTTCCGAGCTGAAGGAAGCGAGCGGACGCAAGGCGAAAATCATCGTCAAAGTTCCGGTCGTCCCTGGTATCGGCACGATTGCAGTCGGTGTTGCCAAAGCAGGCGCAGATGTCATCACGTTGTCCGGTTTTGACGGCGGTACGGGTGCGGCTCGGATTCACTCCATCACGCACGTCGGGCTGCCGACCGAAATCGGTACGAAGCTGGCGCATATCGCACTGATCGAAGCCGGATTGCGCCACAAAGTGGAGCTCTGGTCCGACGGCGGCATGAAATCCGGTGCCGACGTTGTGAAAATGGTCATGCTCGGTGCAAACCGCATCGGCTTCGGCTCTATCGCAATGCAATCCATCGGCTGTACGACGTGCCGCGGCTGTCACTTGGATACATGTCACGTCGGAATCGCGACGCAAATCGACTCGATGGAAGAAGCGGAAGAAAAAGGCCTTCGCCGCTTCGTGCCTCGCGTCTACGATACCGCTGTTGAATCGCTTGTTCGTTTGTTTGGCGGGATCGGCCGAGAAGTACGGGACATTGTCGCTCAGCTCGGCTTTGCAAACCTGCAAGACCTCGTCGGCCGTTCCGACTTGCTGCAGCAAGTAAGCCATCTTGAGAAAATCGATCTGTCCGACCTGCTCCGTCCGGCTCCGCTGTCCTTGGCGGCAGCACAAGAAGCTTTGGAGGAAGTCGCAGCAGCGGTATCCTCGGATATTCGCATTGCGGCAGGCGCAGAAGGCCAGCAATTTTTCCCGGATGCCGTTTCGTTCGAATCGCCGGTGGAGCGTACTTGGTCCAAAGTCGATGCGGAATCCCGTATCCTCGGCAGCCGCTATGCAAGCCACCGCGTAAGAGACCGTTTCGACGGTAGCTACGATTCGCTGCCTCCGGTAAGCATCACCATGACCGAAGGCTCCGTACCGGGTAACGGATTGGCCGCTTTCAATGCCCGCGGCGTAAATATCACGGTTCACGGCGGTGCGGAAGACGGCGTCGGTAAAATGTCGCTCGGCGGTAAAGTCGCGATCCTGAAAGCACCAAGCAAGCATAAGCAATTCATCAATGGTTCCGTGGGCAAGTCGTTCGGCTACGGCGCGCAAAAAGGCTTGTTCCTGATTCAAGGCAATGCCGATACCCGTGCCTGCATCCGGTTCTCCGGCGCAGACGTCGTATTCGGCGGCGAAATCACGGCACCGATTCAAGATGAGCTCGGTGGCATCGCAGCCCGTGCGAACTTGAAAGGCTTCGCCTTTGAATACATGACCAACGGCCGCGCTGTTGTGCTCGGCGATCCGGGTCCTTGGATTTGCGCAGGGATGACGGGCGGCGTCATTTACCAACGCCTCGTACCGGAGATGGGTCTGGATCAAGCCGCCATCGAACGCCGGGTAGCCAAAGGCGCCAAGGTCAAAATCGAACCGGTCGGCGTACAAAGCATGAAAGACTTGAGCGAACTGCTCGGCGCTTACCATGAAGAGCTTGTGAAATCCGGACAACCGGAAGCCGCAGCGAAAGTGGAGCATTTGCTGAACAACCTGCAAACGAGCTTCGTTCGGATCGCACCGGTCGGTCTGCAAGCCGATCAATCGGTAGCTACCGAATAATCGGCGAGCACAATAAAATTAACCATTCGTTACCCCTCCGGATCTTCCGCGTTCCGGAGGGATTTTTTTGAGTAGTCCCTAAGGTCTCCATCAAAGAAAAAAGCATCGTAACCCAAACAAACATGGGGTACGGTGCTTTTTCCTTTTTATGATAATTTACAGCTTAGCCTTTAGCCGCCCGGTAAGCTTCGATATATTGCGCGGCTTTTTTGGCTACCAGACTGTAATTGCCCGTTTTGACGGCTTCCGTCGTCAGATCGGAGCCGATACCGACGGCCACTGCGCCCGCCTTGATCCAATCGGCGAGATTGTCCAAGGAGACACCGCCGGTGGGCATAACGTTGGCCTGCGGAAGCGGCCCTTTGATTGCTTTGATCGTCGATGGCGAATACAGATTGCCCGGGAATAGCTTTACGATATCTACGCCGAGCTCAAGTGCCCGCTGAATCTCTTGAATCGTCATCACACCCGGCATCACAGGAACGCGGTACCGGTTGCACAAAGTAACCGTATCCGGATTTAACGCCGGACCGACCACGAATTCCGCTCCGCTGAGAATACCCGCCCGTGCCGTTTCCGGATCTAATACAGTCCCAACGCCGATGATCGCATACTTGGATGAATCCTGCGTGGAGCTTGAATATTTTTTGGCCAGCTTCTCGATAGCTTGCAGCGCAAACGGCACCGTCATTGTAACTTCGATAACTTTAATGCCGCCTGCGATCGCCTGTTCAGCCATTTCGACGACTTCTTCCGGCGTCTCTCCGCGCAGAACCGCTACCACGCCTTCACTAGTCAGCTGCTGCAAAAGCTTGATTTTTTTCATATTCTCTCATCCGTTCCTAATATGAAGTTAGTAGTGCATGTATTTCGTTGCATCGGATACTACCTCTCGACATGTTTTACGTTGTTTAGAAACGCCTCTACTTGCTCCCAGGTCGGAATGCCTTCCCAGTCTCCCTCCATCTGTACCACCATACAGCCGATCAGGTTACCGAGGCGGACCGCTTCTTCCAAACGATAGCCCTTGAGCAACCCAACGAAAAAGCCTGCGCAAAAACCGTCTCCGGCCCCGACCGTATCCACCACTTGCTCCGCTTTAAAATAGGGCACCGAGCTTACGCGGCCTTGCTCGACGATATACGTGACGTCTTCGCCGCCTTTGACAATCGATACCGCTTTAAGCTGGCTGAGTCGGGCCACAATATCGTCGAAGCTGTCCGTTTGATACAGCAGCTTCAGCTCGTCTAACCCGGGTAGGAAATAATCCGCTTCTTGGGCCAATTCCAGCAGCACCTCTCGCGCTTCCTCCAGTGACCACAGCTTCAGCCTCAAGTTCGGATCAAAACAAACCTTCACACCATGCTTGCGGGCTAGTTTCATCGCTTCCCTGACCGTTTCCCGGCAGTTCGGGCTGAGCGCTGTCGTAATGCCCGTTACATGCAAATATTTGGCCTGCTTAATATATTGCTCGTCCAAATGCTCCGGCTTCAGCGTGCTGGCTGCCGAGCCTTTGCGGTAATAATAAACCGATGTTTTCCCGGATACCACCTCGCGGAGCATCAAGCCGGTAGGCGCTTCGGTTGTCAGCTCCACACGAGAGACGTCCACGCCCTCGCCGCGGATTTTTTTCATGATCATGCGGCCTAGCGGATCTTTCCCAAGGCGGCTGAACCAGCCTGCCCTGTGGCCCAGACGGGATACCCCGATCGCTACGTTGCTTTCCGCACCCCCGAACAGCCCTTGGAAGCGCGACGAATATTCGATTCCTTTGCTTCCTTCCGGCATCAACAATGCCATCGATTCCCCGAATGTAATAATTTCCGGCTGAAACATCTGCTGCTGCTCCGCTCGTCCGTTCTCCGTCATTTATCTCGCCATCCATCCCCCGTCCACACAAAGCACGTGGCCGCTCATATAGTCTGAAGCCTGTGAAGCGAGGAATATGATCGGTCCTTGCATATCTTCCGAAGTTCCCCAGCGTCCGGCTGGAATACGCACCATAATTTGAGAGCTGCGCTCTTCATCCGCACGAAGCGCTGCGGTATTGTCGGTAGCCATATACCCCGGAGCGATAGCGTTAACTTGAATGCCTTTGCTGGCCCACTCGTTCGCAAGCGCTTTAGTTACTCCGGCAATCGCATGCTTGGAAGCCGTATAGCCCGGCACATTGATCCCGCCTTGAAAGCTTAACATCGATGCAATATTTATAATTTTACCCGACCCTTGTTTAATCATTTCACGCCCAACAAGCTGCGACAGGAAAAAAACAGAGTTTAAGTTCAAATTCAGCACATCATGCCAGTCCTGCGCCGCGTGATCGGCAGCCGGCGTACGCCGAATAATCCCGGCATTGTTAACCAAAATATCAACTTTCCCAAATACGGACAACGCCTCGTCTACCACACTCTTCAATACGCTTTCATCCATCAGATCCGCTATGATGGTGTGTGCCTTGCGGCCCATCGCTTGGATTTGCTGCTCAACCTCACGCGAACGGTCGTTGCTCGTTACGATAACGATGTCCGCGCCTGCCTTGGCTAAGCCTAAGGAGATACCTGCACCAAGACCTACGGCTCCCCCGGTTACTAAAGCCACTTTTCCGGTCAAATCAAACAAATTCATCCTCTACACCCCATTTAAACGTTTTAAGCGTATCCGAGCTTACGTTCTAATCGGATTGCTCATCCCTTTTATTATAAGTCATACTGGTTCAAACTGCTATAGTCGGGTCCAAAATGTAACCGGAACGCTAAATTTTGTAGACATTTTGTATAGCTCTAAGCGCTTTCCTGGTGGTTAATGTAGAAGAACAGCCCCTATATCGAAAGGAGCTGTCCTTTTCTGCAGCCTGATGTTTTTTCAACGTTGCTTAGCCTGTCTTCGTAAATTCTCCGGAGCAAGCGTATTTCACTTCTTCGATCGTTACGGCAAAGCTGCCGGCAGGAATTTCAATCGTTTGTACCGCACCGGACGTAGCTAAAAGCAACTGCCTCCCCATAGGGGATAAAAATGAGACATAGTTTTTATCAGGCGCGGTCAAAGTTGGGAATACAATCGTAAACGTTTCCTCTAAACCGTCATCCTCATACTTCACTTTTACGCTGCTGCCGATCAGCACTTTGGAATATAAGGAATGCATAAACTGCACTTCATCTTGCGCCAATAGACGTTCCAAAACTGCCGTGTATTGTTCGATGAACTTTTCGAGATTCGCTCGTTCCTTGCCTTGCTGCGGGCAAAAGTCATCAAGAAACGCACTGCTTTGTTCGTCAAAATAGAGCAATTGATTAATTAATTGGGTACGGGCACCACGTCCGAAACTAGGGTTCATAGTAGATATCCCCCCCTATATACGTTCTTATCCTTCGTGAGTTCAGCCTTTGTACTGCCATAGGACTCATATGCGTTCCTCCTTAATAAAATAAGCCCCTCGAAAGGAGCTTTAACCCATTGTATCAGAACTTTTCCACAAATGCCATAATTCCAAGCCTTTATAAACAGGATCGTCTATAGCCACAAGAACTCAACAAAAAAAGGCCTGTTTCCAGACCTCTTAGTTTCAAATATGACGTCCCAGGAGGGATTCGAACCCCCGACCGACGGCTTAGAAGGCCGTTGCTCTATCCAGCTGAGCTACTGGAACTTACATATGGAGCGGGTGATGGGAATCGAACCCACGCTACCAGCTTGGAAGGCTGGAGTTCTACCATTGAACTACACCCGCACTAAAATATTGAATGGTCGGGACGACACGATTCGAACATGCGACCCCCTGGTCCCAAACCAGGTGCTCTACCAAGCTGAGCTACGTCCCGTTATAAATGCCGGTAGAGGGACTTGAACCCCCACGGTTTCCCTCACGATTTTGAGTCGCGCGCGTCTGCCAATTCCGCCATACCGGCAAATCATAAATGGAGCGGAAGACGGGATTCGAACCCGCGACCCTCGCCTTGGCAAGGCGATGCTCTACCCCTGAGCCACTTCCGCAAACTACTTTAAGATTAAAACCAAAAAGAGCAATTGTCAATCTTCATAAGCAAAAGTTGCGATGGAGCGGAAGACGGGATTCGAACCCGCGACCCTCGCCTTGGCAAGGCGATGCTCTACCCCTGAGCCACTTCCGCTCAATTTATTTTGTAAGAAGATGAGCCATGTAGGACTCGAACCTACGACACCCTGATTAAAAGTCAGGTGCTCTACCAACTGAGCTAATGGCTCGTGCTGAAAATACTGGGGATCTAGGATTCGAACCTAGGCATGACGGAGTCAAAGTCCGTTGCCTTACCGCTTGGCTAATCCCCAATGACTATGGGGCGATCGAAGGGAATCGAACCCTCGAGTGTCGGAGCCACAATCCGATGCGTTAACCACTTCGCCACGACCGCCATATGAATTGTCATGTGGCATAAATGGTGCCGTCGAGAGGAATCGAACCACCGACCTACGCATTACGAGTGCGTTGCTCTACCGCTGAGCTACGACGGCACGGTACATAAATTAAAAATTTCGGAACCCTCGGATATTGTCCGTTTCGTTCCGAAGTTAAAAGCATCTAAATGGCGGAGCCGACGGGATTCGAACCCGCGGTCTCCTGCGTGACAGGCAGGCATGTTAGGCCTCTACACCACGGCTCCACACAAATGAAATTGGTTGCGGGGGCAGGATTTGAACCTGCGGCCTTCGGGTTATGAGCCCGACGAGCTACCGGGCTGCTCCACCCCGCGTCAGTAAGTAAATCTATGGTGGAGGCTGACGGGATCGAACCGCCGACCCTCTGCTTGTAAGGCAGATGCTCTCCCAGCTGAGCTAAGCCTCCATGGGATAATGGTGACCCGTAGGGGATTCGAACCCCTGTTACCTCCGTGAAAGGGAGGTGTCTTAACCCCTTGACCAACGGGCCATGCTTATAAATACAATGCGATGATGGAACTCTACGGAGAGAGAGGGATTCGAACCCTCGAGACGCTTGTGACGCCTACACGATTTCCAATCGTGCTCCTTCGGCCAGCTCGGACACCTCTCCAAGAATGGCTCCCCGAACAGGACTCGAACCTGTGACAACTCGATTAACAGTCGAGTGCTCTACCAACTGAGCTATCAGGGAACGTTAACGGTTGTGGAGTATGAAGTGTCGAATCATATCCGCTTGGCGACGTCCTACTCTCCCAGGACCCTGCGGTCCAAGTACCATCGGCGCTGGAAGGCTTAACGGTCGTGTTCGGGATGGGTACGCGTGGTTCCCTTCCGCCATCATCACCAAACGGATGTCGATGTTTCTGCCACGAAACATCTTTAATTAACTCAAGGCGACTTGCACCCTGAAAACTGGATCGAAACAAAGCGTTCCGATATATCTTTTCTCGCTCCGTTGACTTCGTCAAAAGTCGCTC
>NZ_JTHN01000240.1 GCF_001399685.1 Paenibacillus sp. A3 | reverse complement strand
CTTCTATGCTAAATTTACCCATAAAAAACTGCACCTCCAACTGTTAGATGGTGTCTAACAATTGGGGTGCAGTTCATTCACTAGCGGGGATTTTTTATGCCGTATACTTTACCAGCCATATAATTAACTGTAATTACCGATCAGATAACTACCATGCAAATTGATTTTCCATGGCAGCCATTACAAAAGGGTATCGAGTTTGTCGACAGCTTCTCTTGTATTGGGCCATATTACCCCACATTTCTGCATATAATTCTACATTGGGAATAAAGATACAGGTGGGATGAAGATGGACACGTATGATTTCAGCAAAGCGATCCATTACTATTACACAAAAATACGAGAAACGAATCACCCTTATTATTGGTACTGTTTGGCTGATACACAGGCAGGAGCCGGATTAACAAACGAAGCACTGCAAACGATTGATAACGCCTTGTCGTTTCCAAATCCTTACCCTTCAAAGCAGGAACTGCTAGAAATGCAGATGAGCCTCCAATCTGTTCCTCCAAGAGAAATGAATCCGAATAGACCTTCCATAGTGACTGCAAAGCGGGGCGATATTGACGGGGACGGGATAAAGGACAATGTCCTTCTTACCGCAAATAAAACCCCTGATAGTCCTTTTTGGAGAAATATAACTTTGGTCGTCCAAAATGGGAAAACACATCACTATAATCAAATCCTCTTAAAAAATAACGCCGGATACAATCCGACACTTTTTCTTGGTGATTTTACAGGCAATAAGGTGGATGATATTTTAGTGGTCATTGATACCGGAGGAAGCGCTGGTGCTATTTATGCGTATGTATTTTCTTACATTAACGGTCAACTCAGGCAGATTTTTAATTCTGATGTATTCAATGAAATCCATAAGTACGATGTGACTTATGAAAATCAATACAGAGCAACGGTGATCAATTATTACCTAAAAGAAAAGTATATTCTCGACCTTACTTATAAGGGTAAGGAATATTTATCTGAAATTTATACCCAGCAAGGTGTTTTGAAGGCACCGATAAACGGTTGGGTAAATCCTTTGTCTGGTTTATATCCGGTTGATTTTAACAGGGATGGCACATATGAGCTCGAAGCGTATCAGAGGATAGCCGGGAGGTACAATGCTGACTCACTCGGATTTGTACAGACCGTATTGAAATGGAACGGGCAGGGGTTTGATCCTGACCGGCAGAATCTGGCTATCTTTGGCGGGGAAATATAGCTACTGAAATCATTATTTTTATTGTTACAAAAGAGGTATTGAGAGAAGTGAAAAGTTTAAGAGATTCTAAAAAATCTTGCATGAGAAGCACTCTAACCGGAGTGCTACAAGTAAATATTGTATGATTATTGTGCGGGAAATATTGATAAGAGAGGGAGTGATTCGAAAACAACAGCGGCAAGAATCGCTATTGGAGGATCTTATTATTGGACAAATGATACCGGAATGATTATCCAGCACCGTGGGGGAACTATATTATTGTTCCCGGTGCTGAATGAGGAGTCGGTGGAGAAGATGGGGTGTTTGCGGGTAAATTTCAACCCGGACAAACGGTGTATTGGACATTCGACAATTTTTGCGCCGGATAATTCCTTTTTTCTGCAAGATAATCAAAAAATGAGATAGTAAAAGTGAAATGATGTATTATATGGGTGTGAGAGGGTAGACTTCTCAACATTATAGCTAAGAGGAGCAGTGAACGTTATGAAAAAAACACTCGTAGCACTCGGCACTACAGCAACTCTGCTGGCAAGCGTGTTGGCCCCAACAGCAAGTTTCGCATCTACCCCTATTCAGCAGGGAGCAGCTTTTACTGCGGAAAAGTTAGCAGTACCTATGATTTCTGAGCCTGACGATTTCACTGATATTGAACTCCCTGTTGATAAGCTAAAGGGAACACTTGAAACAGAAGATAGCGTTGTTTGGTATCGTTTTAAAACACCAGCAAAATTAGGAGATCTTAAAGTAAAGCTTAAAGGACCTAGCGGCCAGACTTATAAGATTTCGGTTTACGATTCTGATGATGATAATAGCAGTCCCCTCTTATCCATAAATCAAGACACTCTCGGAACAGTAAAGTCTAGTAAATTGAAAGGTGACACGTATTATTACTTTAGAGTTGGTTCAAAGACTTGGAAGGCAGATAAATCCCATGACTACAAAATTGAGGCATATTATAATAAATAAAAAGTTTGTTTTAAAAAGCACTCTAAACGGAGTGCTTTTCATTTGTACACAACCCGCGGATTGATCTGTAGCCGGGCGGTCCGGCGTATGAAAAGTTGAAGCGATCAATCGTGGAGTTCGGCTAAATCGACCCGATCGTGTGGAATGAACAAACAGAGCCCGACAGAGATCGAGGTGTCAATGGTCCAGATGGGCCCGAAGCAGGAGAAGCTGCCGATACCTTTCCCCAGTTTTTCCGTCCGATCAACACCACTTGTCCATCATCAATAATTACCGTCTTTGTTAAAATCGTATCGTTGTTTAATATCTTCTTCCATCCATAAAACCAACCTTTTCGGCAGGGTCCTTGGCAATGAAGGCTGCTCTAAATCTACGCACGTGTCCAGCCGGATGAAGGTGTTTTGAGAAACGCCGGACCGAATCAAGGCATGCGCCCATTTCAAGGCCAAAAAAAGAGTCAGGGTCTCTCCTTTCCATGTTCATGGCTTTCGGAGCAACCCTGGATGACATCAATCGAATTATTCCGTAACGGTAATATAGTAATATTTGGATAACGGATGTTAATGAAAGAGCGGCAATGAGAGAAATGCCAATTAATTTTCTCATATAATTCCAATATCTTCAACAAAATGGATTACAAGAATAAAATAACTAATTTTATATTAACTAACAAAAGATAATTTAAATTAAAAAGATTAAGGACTTACCGTCCATTGATCGTTGGCTTCTGTAAGCTGGTTTTCCGCTTGTAATCACTCTATTTTTTTGTAAGATACTCAGGGTTCGGTAGAAAAAACATAATTTCTGGATTTCAGATTCGACAATTTCTGTGCAAGAAACTGCCATGTTTCTAAGAGATGATCCGAACACGAATGGCGAAAAGCAAACTATTGTACTATATGGATCTAGAAGCACTAATCTTTTTTCCCAAGACCGGCAAGAGGAGCGTGATGCAGAGCCGAAAAAGCTACAGGTACAAACGTTTTGGTACTAACCGTCAGTTTCACAGCTATCATCATTATCAACTCACCGGTTGGAGGCAATGAGATGAAAAAGACAATTGGTATGATTTTTGCATTGACCGCGTTGTTGGCATTCGTATTTCCGCTGAGCAGCTTCGCGGCTTCTTACAAGTATTCTACTTATACGGCTAACCAAGTTACGTTAAATATTATTCAAACGAGCCCTGGCAGCATCCAATTTAAAACCCTCAATCGCGACAAAAATTTACAGCAAACCAGCTATGTCGGAATTAACGGCGGATTTTTTTCCGCACAGATCGAAAAATCGACCGGCATGTATAAAACACATAATATTGCTATCCAAAACGGCGTTCCGGTCATCGGTACATCGAACAATGCCAATAATGGCTGGTACAACTCCGGTAACCAAGGCACGATTATATGGGATGTCAAAAACGGAAAGTTTCTTTATCGGGTCTTAAATACCGGTTGGGAAGTGAACAAAGCAGTAGGGCACACGAATTATTGGGCACAAGGCGGAGTGTCAATGAGCCTTGGCTCCAAGAACTGGAAAGATGTCGCTTTAAAGGAAAAGCTGCCGAACCCGGACGGAAAAGTTGAAAGATCGGCGATGGTTTATAACGGAACAACCGTTTATTTAATTGTAACCAATTCGGATTGCACCGCAGAGACCTTCCGGGCGACGATTCAAAAGTATTTTGGGATTAAGGACGGAGAACCGAAAAGCAACGTGAATGGCATATTTCTGGATGGCAGCGGGTCTTCCCAGATGAGAGCCTACGACAGCAAAAACAAGCTGGTCAATATTACAGGCGATGGCAGAAAATTGGTTCAAATTATTACCGTGAATTAAAAGGGAATAGCAGGCAGGTTGTCATCTTTGACGACCTGCCTGTCAACCTTCTTCCGTTCCCGCTTCCCGGCCGGGGGCCGAACGGATGGCTTGCCGGTATTCACTGGGGGACAGTGTCGTGGACCTCTTAAACAGATTCGAGAAATAAAACCGTTCCAGCCCGATCTGGCTTGCGATTTTTTCGATGGATTGGTTCGAATGGGTGAGCAGCCATTTGGCCCTTTCGATCCGGACCTTGTTAATATATTCGATCGGCGTGACATGGAACAGGTTTTTGAAGTACCGGCAGAAATAGTTCGGACTGTAATGAAACGCTTCGGCCAGTGCTTTCGGCGTCAACGGCTCGGCAAGGTGCTCTTCGATATACTGCAAAATTTGATTCGACCGGCTGATCGCCGGGGAGGAGGACAGACGAATCGACTGCGGCGGGAGCCGGTCCATATAGTACGACAAAATTTCATATAAAATCATATTTGCTTTGAGCGGGGACGTGATGTCGTCGCTCTTTTGATTTACTTTCTTCAGTTGCTCGAACAACTGCTGCATATAGGGCATGTCATCCACTTCGATATAGTAAGGAAAGTCGATCAGATGGGAGAGATGAAAGCTTCCGACGTTCGCGGAAAAATGGCACCAGTACTTGTGAAAGGTGTTGGCGCTGATGATCGAGTACGCCAGAGGGGTGTCCGACGGCAAAAAATACAGCTGGCCCGATACGGGATAAAACTCCTGCTGCTTGACTTGAAGCCAGCCTTCCCCGCCCAGGATCAAATATAAGCGGTTGAAACCGTCCGTCCTTAACGGCCTCTTCCAATTTTGGGTAACTCCTTCGCAGTAGCTGGCGACAATAAGTTCCAGCTGCAGCGTTTTGAAATAATTTTGAATGATCTCGTTCCGATTTCCGCCCATCTCGACATACCCCTTTCCAAGCCAAGTATACCATGGAATGGGAAGTTAGGATATTCCATGAAAAAGTTACAGATACACATATTGCAGGGAGCCGGTTTCCGATACGATGGGGGTAGCCCCGCAATAGGGGCTTCGCAGGCATAACGATGGTTAGCCCGCAAACGCGAATAAGGAGATGAAAGGAGGGGTCCCCGCAGGGATGAAGCCGTCGGGTCGTCCGGCGGAATTTACGGTTGTAAACACACATGGGGAAGGAGTAGATCAAGTGAACAACGAATCAAAGAACGGGTATCCGAAACGAATGTGGCGCAGAACCGTATCTCTGCTGCTCGCCTCTCTATTATTTGCGTTCCAATGGGCCGGCAGCGCTGGGGCGGAAGAGGCAGCCGACAGCCAGGCAGCGGCGGCCAAAGAAACCGTTGCGGAATGGATCTTCAAGGATAAAGGAACCGGCGGCGTGTTTCCTGCAACGGGTGGGGTGTACATGACATCATCGACGTTCCGGGACGTAGGTACGAACACGGATCAATACACCTACGACTCCGGAGAGCGCAGTATCCGCAATCAAGGGTGGGACGACGGAACGGGCAAAAAATATTGGCTTGCCACGATATCCACCAAGGGCTTCGAGAACTTGACGCTATCGTCCCAGCAGACGTCATCCAGCACGGGTCCGCGCGATTTCAAGGTCCAATTCAGCACGGACCAAACGAACTGGACCGATCTTCCCGGAGGCAATCTGGTGCTGGAGCAGACCAACTTCAACTGCAAAAACAACAGCTGCAAGCTGGTTGACGCTCCGCTCCCGAGCCAAGCCAACGACAACGATCTGCTGTACATCCGTTGGGTCGTGAATTCGACGAAGAGCGTGAGCGGGGGGACCGTATCCAGCTCCGGCTCCAGCCGGATCAAGGATGTGATCGTCAAGGGCGACCGGAAAACCGGCGGTCCGACTCCGACCTTAGGCGTGCAGCAGGCCCCTGCCAACGGAGCGAGCGACGTTGCGCCGAACGCGGCCGTCTCCGTCAAATTCAACAAAGCGATCGCTTTGAACAGCGGCCCGAGCGTTAGCATCGTCGACCAGAACAACACCTCCGTAGGCAATTTGTCCGTGGGTATCGTCAACAGTGATACGCTGGCGATAAATCACCCGGATTTTGCCGAGGGCAAATCGTATACGGTCACCGTTCCGAAGGAGCTTGTCCGTGGAGCCGCAGACAACGTGCCTCTGACGAGTCCGATCGTTTGGAGCTTTACAACGAGAGGTGCTTCAGCGGCGGGCGCGCCGACCTTGTTGAATATGACCTTTAACGGGGATACGAAGACCAGCATCTCGTTTGACTGGTATACCGGTACGGACGTCACGGGGACTGTCGTCCAGATCGTCGAGGCTTCCAAAGCACCAGGGGGAACCTTCCCCGAGCAGGAGGCGATGACCTTCACCGGAACGACGGAAATCGTGAAGACGCTGATGAAAAGCAGCGACCGAAGCTCGAACAAAACGACCTCGTTCGCCAATCACAAGGTGACGGCGAATAACCTGAAGCCGGGCACGAAATACAAGTACCGCGCAGGCAGCGGAAGGGCGGACAGCTGGAGTCCGGTCGGCTCCTTCACGACCGACCATGCGAACAATCATGATTTTCACTTTATTTATACGACGGATACGCAAGGCTCCAGTAAAGGAAATTTTGAGCTGTGGCAGGATACGTTCCGCAGAGCGATCGATCATATCGGCGACCCGAAATTCATGCTGCTGACGGGCGATCTGGTCGATGACGGGGATTTGGAACAGCAGTGGCAGTGGTTCCTGGGCATCCCGCAGAAAGAATTTGCGAACGTTCCTTTCGCCCCGGTCGTTGGTAACCATGAGATCGAGGATCACCCGAACAACAACTTCTATTATCATTTCAACCTGCCCAAAAGTGTCGGCACCGGCACCGAGGACGGCACGGTGTACTCCTTCGAATACGGCGATGCGCTCTTCATGCAGATCAATACGCAGTATGAAGGCGACGTCGATCCGTACAAGGCCGATGCCGGCTTTAAAGCGCAGGTGGACTGGATGCGCAACCAAGTCGCGAAGACGGACAAGAAATGGAAAATCGTCGCGATGCACAAGGGAGCGTATTCCTCCGGGGACAATGCGGATGCGGAATCGGGTCGCGTGGAGTTTTACCGCAAATATTTGATTCCGGTCTTCGACGAATTGGGCATCGATATGGTGCTGGAAGGCCACGACCATCTGTACATGAGATCGCATCAGATGCTGGGCAACAAGGCGATCAAAGACGTTGTCGTCGACGAGCAGGGCAATGTGGTGAACCCGAAGGGCTCGGTATATTTGATGGGCAATTCGGCGGCCGCCAAGTTTTACAAGATCAACCCGAACATCAAAGACTTCTTCTCCGTGAAAAACGCCCAGCCGAACAAAAAAATGTTCGTGGACGTTCAAGTTACGGACGGCATCCTGAAATTCACCTCGTATACGGCAGCCAAAAACGAATCGCTGGCCGTTTACGACCAGTACAGCATCAAGCGGACGGACGGCAAGCCGTCCAAAGTGGAGAATGCCAAGGCCGAGCTGAAGAACCGCAGCGCCGTCATCTCCTGGAACGCTCCCGCGTCCACGTCCGAACCGGTCAGAGGCTACCGGATTTACGAAAAGAATGACAAAGCCGGCACGAACTGGAGCGTATACGTTCCGGCGGTGAAAGGGCAGAGCGCGTACCAATACACCGTCAATAACGCGGACCCGGGCAAAACGTACGACTTCGTCATCAAAGCCGTCGGAACAAGATCGAATTCCGACCCGATGGAGGCAAGTACGTCTACGAATCCGTGATCTGAAAATTGCAGCCTGTGCACGCGGCTTCTTCGATAACAGAGGGAGCCCGGGCACGGGTCTTTTTATGCGACGGAAAAAATACCACCAAGTACCTTGCAGAACAAAGTAGTATGTGATAGCATAGTAGTGGAAGGGGAGATCGTATGGATATGACGGAATGGACCTCCCAGGTTCGCCGCGGAATTTTGGAGTACTGCATTTTGCTGCTGGTCAGCAAGCAGCCGCGATACGGCTACGAGCTGGTGACGCTGTTAGATCGATGGGAGCCCCTTGCCGTGACGGAAGGGACGCTGTACCCTCTTCTGCGCAGGCTGCTTAAAGAGAACTATATCGAGTCCTTCTGGAAGGAATCGGAAGCAGGCCCGCCTCGCAAATATTACAGCCTGACTGCCGACGGACACCTACTGCTGGAGGCGATGTCCCGCGAATGGAACAAGCTGGACGCGGCAGTTTATCAAATTCAATTGTATCGGGGAGAGGAAGCGTTATGAGTCCGAAGACGAGAGCGTACTTGGAAAAACTGTATCAACTATTGGAGAGAATGCCGGAAGACGAGCGGCTGGACGCGATCCGGGAAATCGAGAGCCATATTGCGGAAGGCGTGGCGGGCGGCCAGTCGGAGGACGCCATTCTGGCCCGGCTCGGCGACCCGCGAGTGCTGGCGAAAGCGTACCGGAGCGAATATATTATGGAAAAGGGCCCGGCAAAAAGGTCGTTCGCGAATGTCATGATGATGGCCGGCTTTTATTGCTCGACCGGGCTGCTGAGCATCATGATCATCCCTGTGCTTGCCACCATTGCCTACGGGTTCGGCTTTTGTGCGGTTATCATCTTCATCGCCGGGTTCATCCGCACGCTCGGCATCGGCGTCACCTGGATTCATATGAGCCTCGGGCCCGGAATGGAAGTTCCGACCGAGTGGAGCATGGTGTTTTCCACCATCGCCGGCGGCATCATTGGAGGGATTGCTTACGTAAGCTGGAGAGGCCTGCGCCTATATATGAGCTTCCTTTCCGCGAGCTACAAAAAAGTGCTGCCCGGCAACAGAGCGATGTAGCGACGTACGACGAAATATACATCGTGCGACAGGGGAATACCGCAGTGCAATGACCGCATTCCGTGTCGGAATATGCGGTTTTTTTGCGTTTCGAAAAGGGATACGGCTAGGCCGTCGCGAATGGTTAATAGGCTTAAGGAGGGTATTAGACAAAGTTAGTACTATGTTCCGGCCGATTTTTCTTTACAATAAAAATATGGCTTGAATCATACACGCACACACGGAAAGCAGAGGATACGTATGCAAACTCGTCATGTGAAAATTATCGGAACCGGTAAATATATGCCGAAGCGCCGGGTCACCGATTCGGAGATGGATCGGGCCTTGGGCGTCCCGGAAGGCTGGGTACGCAAAAAAACAAACGTCATTCACCGCCATTTCGCAGAGGACGAAACGGCTTCTCTTATGGGAGCGAAGGCGGCTTATGCCGCTTTGGAAGCGGCTGGATTGACGTTCGACGATATCGATTGTCTGGTATGCACAAGCGGGACGATGGAACAGCCGATTCCTTGCACGGCCGCTTTAATTCAAGAAGCGATGGGGCAGCAGCATTCCGGCGTTCCCGCCTTCGACATGAATTCGACGTGCCTGAGCTTTGTCGCTGGCCTCGATGTGATGTCCTATATGGTAGACGCCGGGCGGTACCGCCGCGTCCTGCTGGTGTCGACCGAGATCGCCTCCAAAGGCTTAAACTGGAAGCAAAAGGAAAGCGCAGCCCTCTTCGGCGACGGGGCGGCGGCAGCCGTCATTGCGAAGTCCGGGCCGGAAGAGCGTTCGCGAATTCTCTCCGCTTGCATGGAAACATACAGCGCCGGGGCCCATCTCTCGGAAATTCGGGGAGGCGGCAGCGGTCGTCCCGCAGGAGCCTTCGCTCCGGAGACGGCGGAGCATTACTTGTTCGACATGCAGGGAGAGCCCTTGTTTCGGATGGCTTCGAAGAAGCTGCCGGATTTCATGAACCGCCTACTTGCGGGGGCAGAGTGCTCCATTGCGAACATCAAGCTTGTCATTCCGCATCAAGGCAGCGCGATGGCGATGCGGCTGCTCAGCCGCAAGCTGCGCATTTCCGAAGAGCAGCTGCTGTACATTACGCCCGATCATGGCAATACGATATCCGCTTCGATTCCGATGGGCCTGCACGAAGCGATCCGTCAAAGGAGAATCGAGCGGGGCGACCGCGTGCTGCTGCTCGGCACTTCGGCCGGACTGACGCTGGGAGGCGTTGTGCTTGACTACTGAAAAGCGTGCCGCTTCGTTTGAACGCCTGAAGGTGTTGATTACCGGCGGCCGCGCTCCGGCAGCCCTGGAGCTGGCCCGGCTGCTCGCTGCCGCTGGCTGCGAGGTCCACGCGGCCGAAAGCGTGCGGCATCACCTGTGCCGCGTATCGAAGGCGGTCGCCCGCAGCCATGCAGTGCCCGGTCCGGCACTCGAACCGGAACGCTTCATTGCGGCGCTCGAAGAGATCGTACGGCGCGAAGGCATCGCCTGGTTGATCCCGACGTGCGAGGAGATTTTTTACGTGTCGGCCGGTTTGGAACGGCTCAGCCGGATATGCCGCGTGGCTGCTCCGCCGCTGGAACAGCTCCGGCGGCTGCACAGCAAATGGGAGTTCATCCGCCGGGCTCAAGAGCTCGGCTTGTCCGTTCCGCATACGGAGCGGGTGCGCTCTCCGCAGGAGTGGGCCCAATTCACGGAGCGAATTGCCTCTAGTCCGGAGGAAGTATTCCGGGACGGCTATGTCGTGAAGCCGGAATTTTCCCGCTTCGCTTCCAAGGTTCGCATCGTGAAGCCAGGCGGCCGGGAAGCAGGGGCGGCAGCGAAGGAGAGGACCCGGATTACCGGGGAACCCTCCACCGAAGTCCGACTGGAAGCCGAAAGCTATCCATGGGTTGTTCAGCAGTTCATCTCCGGGCGAACCCTATGCACCTACAGCATCGCGTACGAAGGCAGACTCGCGGCTCATGCCGCCTACGCTGCCGATTACGCCGTCCGCGGCGGGGCCAGCGTATATTTTGAACCGCTGTACCATTCCGGCCTGCTCGAATGGGTACGGCAGTTTGTCCGCATGGAACGGTTCACCGGGCAAATCGCATTTGATTTTATCGAGACGGAGCGGGGAGAGCTGTATGCCATCGAATGCAATCCGCGGACGACTAGCGGCATCCATCTGTTCCGGCCGGAGGACGGGCTGGCCTCGGCCTTGCTGCATCCGGAAACGCCGGGCGAATCAGTGATCGAACCGCAGCCGGCCTCGCGGGGGATGCTGGGGGTGCCGATGCTAGCCTGCGGCTTGACGGGAAGCCGCTCGTGGCGGGCCTTCGCGGCATGGCTATCGAAGTATGCCGCGGCCCGGGATGTCGTGTTTCGCTGGAGCGACCCGCGGCCTTTTGCAGAGCAGCTTTTTCTGCTGTCGGAGCTTCGGAGAGCCGCGTCCGCCCGCAAGCAGACGCTTATGGAAGCTTCGACCGGCGATATCGAATGGAACGGAGGGACATCATGAACAGGAATGCCTTAGTGACCGGAGGAACAGGCTTTCTGGGCAGACGGCTTGCCCTTCGGCTCCGGGACGAGGGCTGGAACGTTACCGCATTGGGCAGACAACCAGCAATCGGGGAGGAGCTTCGGCGGCAGGGCATCCGTTTTATGCAGGCGGACCTGCGGGACCGGGAGCGGATGGACGCCGCATGTGCCGGTCAACAAGCCGTATTTCACTGCGGCGCGTTATCGGCGTCATGGGGGCCGTACAATGACTTTTACGATAGCAACGTTCTCGGGACGGAACATGTTATCGCCGGCTGCCTGCGGCATCAGGTCGGCCGGCTTATTCATGTGTCGACGCCCAGCGTATATTTCGGCAGCACCCATCGGCTGGGCGTCCGGGAATCGGACCCGCTGCCGCGCCGCCAAGCCAGCCCGTACGCCGCGACGAAGCGGTTGGCCGAGGAGGCCGTAGCGCGGGCCAGGGCGGCAGGGCTGGAGACCGTTATCGTGCGTCCGCGCGCCTTGTTCGGTCCGGGCGACGCTTCGATTTTGCCGCGGCTGATCGAAGCCAATACGGTGCAGGGTATCCCGCTGATCGGAGGAGGGAAGGCGCAGATCGACTTGACTTATGTCGACAATGCCGTCGATGCGCTGCTGTTGTGCCAAGCGGCCCCGGCCGCTTCTGTGGCGGGACGCGTCTACAATATTACGAACGGCGAGCCGATGCCTTTTGGCGAGGCGGTAAGCAAGCTGCTCGGAAAACTGGGCATTCCGGTCCGGTTCAAACGGCTGCCTTATGCCGCCGCTTACGGCATCGCCGCACTGATGGAGCTGTCCGCACGTCTGCTTCCCGGCCGGGGGGAGCCGATGCTCACCCGGGCGGTCGCGGGCATGATCGGGAGAAGCCAAACGCTGGATATTAGCGCGGCCCGAAGGGAGCTGGGCTACTCGCCCAAAATTTGCGTGGACGAAGGAATGGAAGCTTTTGCGCAGTGGTGGAGGAGTAAAGCATGACATATAGACAACAGAGAGAAGACAGAGGACTGCCGATCCCTAAGGTCAAGCTGCGTTTGTTCGCTGCAGGTTATTGCACGCACCCGGAATGGGTGACGCTTCGTGGCGGCTCGCTGCGTTCGTGCCGTATTCCGGCGACATTCGCCTGCATCAAGCACCCGGCGTTCGGCACGATTGTCGTCGACACCGGATATTCGGAGCGGTTCATCCAGGAAACGAACCGGCTGCCGGAGCGGCTGTACCGTATGATTACGCCCGTCATGTACCGCGAGGAGGACAGCGCGGTGCGGCAGCTTGCAGCCTGCGGGGTGACTCCGGAGCAGGTGCAGATGGTGATCGTGACGCATTTCCATGCCGATCATGTGGCCGGTCTGCACGATTTCCCGAACGCCACATTTTTGTACGTCCCGGAGGCGTACAACGCGGTGAAGTCCTTGCGCGGATTGGCGGCTCTGCGCAGAGCTTACCTGCCGGGGCTGCTGCCGGAATCGTTCGAACGCCGCTCGCAGCCGATTCTCCGGGACCGGAAGGTCGAACTGCCGGCGGACTTCCCGTTCTCCAGCGGCATCGATGTGCTGGGTGACGGCAGTCTGGTTGCGATCGATCTTCCCGGGCATGCGGACGGACAGATCGGGCTGCTGCTGTCAACCGAGCGCCACGATTATTTGCTCTGCGCCGATGCGGCCTGGTCGAGCCGGGCGATCCGCGAGACCCGCCCGCCGCACCCGCTTGCCGGACTGGTCATGCCGAACCGGCGCCAGTACCGGGACAGCTTCGAACGGCTTGTCCGGCTGCACGAGCGGTATCCGGCTTTGCGTATCGTTCCCTCCCACTGCCCGGAGATTTGGGAGAAGTGGATTCAAGGGGGGGAACCGCTGTAATGCTTAC
Organism: Paenibacillus sp. A3; assembly: GCF_001399685.1. Classification (GTDB taxonomy): domain Bacteria; phylum Bacillota; class Bacilli; order Paenibacillales; family NBRC-103111; genus Paenibacillus_G. The sequence continues at coordinate 16,625 of NZ_JTHN01000240.1, read as the reverse complement.
CGATTCGCTGCGCATTTTATCCCGTTATTGGCTTACCCGCCACGGACGCCGGTGGACGGACCGGGCTTCGCTCGAACGGTGGCAGGAAACGCGCATCCGGAACCATTTGGGCCGGGTGCAGCTGCAATCCCCCTTTTACCGGGAATGGTGGGGGAATCGTCCACTGTCGGAGTGGCGGGAGTTTCCGATGATCGATAAACAAATCATGATGGAGGAGTTTGACCGTCTGGATACGGCGGGAATCCTTCAAGAGGAAGCCTTCGCTCTGGCGCTTCGCGCGGAACAAACGCGGGATTTCACTCCGATGATCGGCGGGACGACCATCGGCTTATCGTCCGGAACGTCGGGGCACCGGGGATTGTTTCTCGTCAGCCGGGAGGAGCGGCTGGCCTGGGCGGGCGCCGTGCTGGCCAAGGTGCTGCCGGGATCGCTGCTGGGCAAGCACCGCATTGCCTTTTTTCTGCGCGCCAACAGCAACTTGTATGCTGCTGTAGGAAGTCGGCGGCTGCAATTCTGGTTCTACGATCTGCTCGATCCTGTGGAGCGCCATCTGGACCGGCTCCGGGAGCAGCAGCCGACCTTGCTCGTCGCGCCGCCTTCCCTGCTTCGCCTGCTTGCGGAGCAGCAAAGAGAGGGACGGTTATCGATCGCGCCCGGGCGCATCGTGTCGGTGGCTGAGGTGCTGGACCCGCTCGATCGCCGGTATATTGAGGAAACGTTCGGCCAAACGCTGCATCAGGTTTACCAGTGTACCGAAGGTTTTCTTGCCGCTACATGCGTTCACGGTACGCTGCATATGAATGAAGATATCGCAGTCATCCAGAAAGAATATGTGGACTTTGAGCTCCGGAAGTTCGTTCCGGTCATTACCGATTTTTCCAGAATGGCGCAGCCGATGATCCGCTACCGTCTGAACGACGTGTTGACCGAACGTTCGGAGCCTTGTCCTTGCGGATCGCCGTTTATGGCGATCGAAGCGATCGAAGGGCGCTGCGACGACTTATTCTATTTTCCGGATCGGGATGGGGAAGGCTGGGTACGCGTATTTCCCGATTTTGTCAGCCGGGCGCTGCTTGCGGCCTCCGACGACATCGAAGCGTATCGCGTTGTGCTCCACGCGCCGAACCGGCTGGAAGTTTCCCTGGAAGTCGCGGACGGCAAGCGGGCAGAGACCGAGACAGCCGTGGCGAACGCCTTGACCAGTCTTTGCGACCGGGTCGGCTGCCGCACGCCGTGGTTCGAATTTACGGCGTATGCTTTTCAGCCGGGTGATCGGAAGCTTCGGCGGGTGGAAAGGAGGTTCGACCTTGACCTCGATGCTGCGCTTATTCGATAGCGAATCGATCGGGCATCTCGAATGGCCTGATACGGCTGACGGCAGCTATGCCAAGCGTTATTTGCTTCCGTTACTCGGTCAACCGGTCGAGAGTTTCGTCCCGAACCTGTCTACGGCTCTGCATGTGCTTCAGTTGAACGACAAGGTATTGCCGGTGACCGTCAATGAGACGGAGTACGACAATTCATATGTCTGTTCTCCGTACACCCACTACGTCAGCTATGCGAAGCAGGAGCTGTATCTGCTGAAGTCACGCCCGGCGCAGCTTGCGCTCGGCGGGCTGCTTACCGCCATGGGCTGGCTGCTGAAGGGGAGCGGGTTCAACCGCACGGTGCAAGTGAACAACTGGCTGCTATCGACCAATCTGTATCCCGAGCTGGCTGACGAGGAAATGGAAGATACGGTCCGTTTCCTGCTCCGTTCGTTTCCGCAGCATACGCTGATTTTCCGGTCACTCAACCGGACGACGAACGCCACGACGATGGATGTGCTGGAGAAGCTGGGCTTCCGCATGGTTCCGAGCCGTCAGATCTATCTGCTCAAGCCGTCGTGCGATGCCTGGATGAATGCCAAAGCCCGCTGGCTGCTGAAACGGGACTACGGACTGCTGGACAAACACCACTACGAAGCCGTCGGTCCGGAGGAGCTTACGGAGGCGGATATGCCCCGGCTGGCGGACCTGTACCAGGCGCTTTATTTGGATAAATATTCGTACCACAATCCGCAGTTCGGAACGAGCTTTTTCAACCTGGCTTGGAAGGAAGGGCTGCTGGAGCTTCATGCGCTTCGTCACAAGCCGACGGGACGCCTGGATGCGGTGCTCGGCTTCTTTTGCCGCAATGGGGTCATGACCACGCCGATTTTCGGTTACGATACGTCGCTTCCGCAAGAGCTTGGCTTGTACCGAATGCTGTCGTCGGTGTTGATCGGCATTGCCCGGACGAACGGCCATCTGCTCCATGAAAGCTCGGGGGCCGCGCAGTTCAAGCGCAACCGCGGAGCGGTCGCGGATATCGAATACAGCGCCGTCTACGATCGTCATTTGCCATTCCGCCGGCGTTCGGGCTGGATGCTGCTGCATAAGACGCTGAACGGTATCGGCATCCCGCTTATGAAAAAATATAAATTTTGAGATAGGAGCAGGAGAAGGAGGGTTTTCGATGGACAACGCCCAACCGGTAGCCTTGATCACAGGCGCGTCCAGCGGCTTCGGCTTGTTAACGTCGGTCGCGCTTGCGCGCGCCGGCTATAGAACCGTTGCGACGATGCGCAATCCGGACAAATGCGAAGCGCTTCTGGAGAGGGCGGAGCGCAGCGGGGTACAGGAGCTAATCGATATCATGCCTCTGGATGTTACCGATCACGAGGCGATCCGGCAAACCGTCGGTTCGATTGTCAAAACGTACGGCCGGATCGACGTACTCGTGAATAATGCCGGTTTTGCGGTCGGCGGCTATGTAGAGGATGTGCCGATGGAGCAGTGGAGACAGCAGCTGGAGACGAACGTATTCGGTGTAATCGCCGCGACCAAGGCCGTGCTTCCGCATATGCGGGAGCGGAGGTCCGGGTGCATCGTCAACGTCAGCAGCGTTAGCGGCCGGAGCGGCTTCCCCGGCTACGCGCCTTACAGCACGTCCAAATTCGCCATGGAAGGCTTCAGCGAGTCGTTAAGGCTCGAAATGAAGCCCTTCGGCGTTAACGTCGTGCTCATCGAGCCGGGAGCCTACAAGACGGACATTTGGCAAAAAGGCTTTGCCTCCATGTGCACCTCCGAAACTTCGCCTTACCGGCATTTGCTGGAGAAGGTGCTGCGGTACTCGAAGCAAGCCGCCGCTACCGCCCCGGACGCATCGGAGGTTGCGGAAACCATCGTCCGCGTCGTCCGGTCGAAGCATCCCAAGCTGCGCTATCCGCTCGGCAGAGGGGCTAAACTGAGCCTGGGGAGCAAGGCGCTGCTCTCATGGCGATGGTACGAATCGATTGTGCTGCGTCTGCTCAATAAATGATGACATAAGGTAGGTCGTTCCCGGTTTGGAGATCCGGGAGCGGCCTATTTTTTTATCGGCATCTTAACTGGCCTCTCCCGAAGCGTGACGGAACTGCTCGGTGGACGTTCCGACCGAAGAATCCGCGTTCAGGGTGGCCCCCTCCGGAGTCTTCATTTAAAACTCTAAAGCACGTGTCGATTGTTTGGGATGAAATAGCTTATTTACAGGGGATATAAACGCTTGAACCCTCGCATTTGCATCAATGTAGTATGATGGGGGTGAAGCTCGAATGAGGAAAGGAGTCTAAAGATGCCGATCGCAGCCTGTGCGGACGGTGAGTCCCGTATGGAATCGGGAAAGAGGGCTTTCGTCGGCAAGAGCGCTGCATGGAGCGGCGCGTTTGTAAAAAAAGATACTCGTTTGCAAGATCAAAGATAAAGGAGGAGTATAGTTGAAAGAAGCTATTCTTATCCGGGGCGCCCGTGAAAACAACTTGAAAAACATCTCGCTGACGATTCCCAGAAATCGATTGGTCGTCTTGACCGGGCCAGCGTGATTAGAATTTAGGGACACTACATTTTTAATTAATTCATCTTATAATTGAAAAGTTTGAATTACAAACAAATGTTATCAGATTTACAAATTGAATTAACTCACTACAATACTGGTAGCAAATTGCAAAGGAGCTTTTCAATTATGAATGAAATTAAACAAGTTGCCATTTATTTACGATTGTCACGAGATGAAGAAGGTGTTGGTATTGAAAAAATTCTTGCCAATCATCGTAAAAAATTAATTGAGCTTTGCAAACAGAAAAAATGGAAATATACCATTTATGAAGAAATTGCTTCATCTCAAGATTTTGACAGACCTCAACTAAATGCCATGCTGGATGAAATTAAAAATAAAACATATGACGCTGTTGTTGTTCATGCTGTTGCGATACTTTTTCTACTGTTGTATTGAAGAGTTTCAGTTTGTAAAGTTAGCGGAACAAAATTTATTGAAAATATTTTTTGAATATTAATATTCAATTTTATATGGAATTTATATGGAAAGGTTGTCAATGTTATATAACATTTAAATAGAAGGAATTTTCCGAAGTATTACAATTTATATCATGTATATATACAAAAGTTGCCATAAAAAAAGCTAGGTATGTAACCAAAAGTTACATACCTTATTTAACACGTTTCGATATTTGCTTCAACACATAATACAAAATGATAGCAAACACATAAACGCCAATTGTAATTAAACTCATGTTCAATCATTCCGTTTCTACATGGCTTAAATATTAAATGTTCGCAACAGCTTCAAGTAATTGTCAAAAATGACATCAAAACCGACTTTTCCAGTAGCACTTCTGCCATAATATAAATCCGAAACCATTTTCACAACAAGCGCACTAGCCATTGGTCGTTCGTCTAACTCAGCATCTGTACGTTGAGAATGTGTTCGAATAAAATCACGAGCTGCTTCAATGAAAAAAGCAAGTTCAATATCATCTTCCGTCCAATCCTGTTCAATACGGAGAGCTTGCTTTGCGAACGCTACATCAAATTCAGTGAATTTTGTTAGCATAACGACAGCTCCTTTTATAATAAAATGTCGGTTTTACCAATATAAAAATAATGAGTGCTCTCATGAGCTCCCACGTTAATCAGCGTATTTAATTTCTTTCGTGTAAATAATTTCAGGTAAACTCGTGCTGGAATACACTGAAGCATTCCAATCAAGCAATTTTTTGTCATTTAACGTGGTAGTGTGATTATCACGAATTGCTTGAGGAATGTCGTACACTTGCCCTCGAGCAAACGAACGAATTTTACCACTTGGGAAAATTTCAACATATGATTGTAAAGCAACAACTTTCGCCATAATTATTCACCTTTTACCTTTCTTGATTTTTTAACTGGTTCAGCAGATGCTACATTCATTTCAACAAACTCAGGTTCGCTGATTGAAGCACCGCCAACAGGAGCTTTGTAAATTTTAATCGCAAGTGGATTTAATACTTTACCATGTGCTAATACCTCAGCATAAACTTCGTCATAACCTTTAAGAGCAGCTGTTGTATCTTGAGATGCTTTTCCGTCAACAACATGAGCTTCAACTTCTGTAGAATCAATTGATACACCATAAGCAAGTGGGTTCATCAAAATCATATCTGCTTTTCCGTTCATTGATTGAACCATTACTGGAACATCATATACTGTGCCATTTTTATATACGTCTGCTCCCAGTGCTAATGCTTTAGCCAATGTGTCAACAACAAGAATAGCTCCATCTAGGCTACCGTTTACAGCTGCGTAATTACTGAACATTTCTTCAACAGTGTCAAATTCAACAATGAGGGGAATCGGAATGAAGAAACCGCCACAAATTAAAGTCATCGAATTAAACAAACCTTCAACAGAAGCTTCTTTGAAAAATATGGCTGGTTGCATGGTGAAAATTGCGACTCGTTGAGTCGTTTTGTTGAAATTAATTTGGATTTTTGTTCTTTAAATACAATTTTCAAAATATATTGGTAACGTAAATTTTTTTGGTAATTTTTGGTTTAAAGTAACATTTATAGAGGAGGTATTCAAATGCCCAACTTATATGGTGACTCTAATGTTTCAAATGTTGCTGCAGTTTTTGGCAATAATTCCAATGGTGGTACAGGTGTATTCGGGAAAAGTATAAGTGGATGGGGTATTCATGGAATGAGTAATACGAGCACGGGTGTAAGTGGAACAAGTACTAATGGATGGGGTACTCATGGACATAGTGAAACCAACACGGGCGTGGCCGGAACAAGTACAAGGGGTTGGGGTACTTCAGGTTTTAGTGAAACCAACACTGGCGTAGTTGGGATGAGTAAGCGTGGATGGGGTATTCAAGGCAGAAGTGAAAGGAACATCGGTGTGATGGGCGAATCAACAGGCTCAGATGAAAATGGTAGATATCATCCCGGTGTGCTAGGTGTTAGCCGTTTTGGCACAGGAGTTGTGGGTGATAGTGAAGTTAGTACTGGGGTACATGGAAAGAGCGATAGGGGAGAGGGAGTTTATGCCGAGAGTAATAGTGGTGCCGCCATTGTCGCTAGAAACCATTCCGGGGATTCGCCAGCTTTGTTCGTCAATCACCGAGGTACAGGAAACCTCATCGAAGGTAGAGATAGAAACAATGTCGAGGTCTTCCGGGTCCTTAATAATGGTGATGTCCAGGTACGCGGGATAACACTCACCAGTGACAAGAACGCTAAAAAGAATTTCTCTAGCGTCAACACGCTTGAGATTCTTGATAACTTAGCAAGCTTGCCAATTCAGTCTTGGAGCTATAAAGACGATACATCCAGTGAGCGTCACATTGGGCCGACTGCTCAGGGTTTCCATGCTGCCTTCGGATTAAATGGAGAAGATGAAACTAAGATTTCAAGCACAGATTTACATGGTGTAGCCTTGGCTGCCATTCAAGGTTTAAACAAAAAACTCAAGGTTGAAAATGATGAGTTACATGCGAAATTAGCTAGTCTCGAGGAACGCCTTTCCACACTTGAGTCAAAGAGCTAAACTGAATAAAGGAACAAACAAAAGGACCATTTTTTGGTCCTTTTTCATTTGGTGAAAAATCAACATTTTTATTTAACGGGCTCATTTGCAAAAAATTTAGTCCCTAAATTCTGGACAATCGGGCTCAGGCAAATCGACGCTTGCAATGGATACACTGCAGAAGGAATGCCAGCGGCAGTATATGGAATCCATGGGAATGGTCACGGATTCGATCAGCAAGCCGAAGGTGGACTCCATCGCCGGATTGTCTCCCTCGATCAGCGTAGGACAGCACGTCACGAACCGCAATCCGCGATCGACGGTGGGCACCGTGACAGACATTTACACGTATTTGCGGCTATTGTACGCCAAGCTCGGGGAGCGGCCATGCCCGTCCTGCGGCACGACCGTTCCGCCTTCGTTCGAAGAGGCGGGCGGCTTGAGCGAGGAAGACGAAGCGTCCGGCCAACTGCAATACGTTCGCTGCCCGAATTGTGCGGCCGAGCTTCCCAAGCTGACGATGGGACATTTCTCGTTCAACAAGCCGGAGGGCGCCTGCGGAACGTGCGACGGGCTCGGCAGCGTAGCCAGCCTGAATCTGGAGGCCGTCTTCGACGAAGAGCTGGGCCTGCGCGGGGGATGCGTGACCTTTTGGTACGAGTCACTCATTGACTACCAGAACAGCATCTTGCAGGCGGCCGCCAGGCATTACGGCTTCGTCTTCGATCCCGATCAGCCGTTGAAAGAATACGGTCAGGTTCAGCGCGATCTGTTGTTCTACGGCGTGGAAAGAGAAGACTTCCTGCGGCACTTCCCGAACGTCCAGCCTCCTAAAACGGTCGGTAGAGGAAAATTCGAAGGCGTCGTTACAAGCTTGTGGCGGCGCGACTTGGAAAAAGACGGCGACCCGAACGGCTCGGCGTCCGTAGGTGCGTTTTTCCGCCAGCAAATGTGCACCGGCTGCCAAGGAACCAAATTAAACAAGGAAAGCCGCCGGGTGACGGTGCGCGGAGCGTCGATTGCCGAAGTATCTTCATGGTCGCTGGATGACGTGCTATCGTGGCTGAGCGGTTTGCCGGGGAGTTTACCGCCGGCCGGACAAAAGATGCTGGAGCCGGTGTTGAACGATTTGCCGGAGCGGCTGAGACGGGTGATCGATGTCGGCTTAGGTTACTTGTCGCTTCACCGGCAGACGGTGACGCTGTCCGGAGGGGAGGCGCAGCGAATTCGGCTCGCTTCCTTGCTCGGTTCCGGTCTCACCGGAGTGCTGTATATTTTGGACGAGCCTTCGGCAGGGCTGCATCCGCGGGACACGGAAGGGTTAATTCACGTCCTGAAGCAGCTGCGTGATCTGGGTAATACGGTACTTGTCATCGAGCATGACGTCGAGGTGATGCGTGCGGCGGATCATGTCATTGACATGGGGCCCGGGGCGGGCGCTATGGGAGGAACCGTTGTCGGCGAGGGTCCGTTGGAAGCTCTGAAGTTATATGAGAGCTCGGTCACGGGCGCTTATTTGCGGGACGAGAGCCGCCTTGCCCCGGGGCGGGTCAGAAGGCGGGGCAACGGGAACTTCTTGACCGTCCGGGATGCTCATGCGCGGAATTTAAAGCACATTACCGTCTCGTTTCCTCTCGGCTGCCTGATTTCTGTGACCGGCGTGTCCGGTTCGGGGAAGTCGACGCTTCTGTTCGATCTGCTCGCGCCGGACGAGCAAGCAGGGAAACGCGAAGGCTGCGGAGCTATTACCGGTCTGGAGCATATCGGGAACTGGATTACCGTCGATCAGTCGCCGATCGGGCGGATGCAGCGTTAGAACATTGCGACTTATACCGAAGTGTTTACCTCGATTCGGAACCTGTTCGCCAGCTTACCGGAGGCGAAGCGGAGCAAGCTGACGTCGAAGCACTTTTCGTTCAACACGCCGGGCGGCCGCTGCGAGAACTGCCAGGGACTTGGCGTTTTGTCGCTTCACATGCATGTTCTTCCTAATCTGGAAGTGCGGTGTCCCGCCTGCCGTGGCAGACGGTTCCAAGATAACGTGCTGCGCATTACCTACAAAGGCTATACGATATCCGACCTGCTCGATATGACGGTTCAAGAAAGTCTTTCCGTCCTGAAGGATCAGGACAAAATGTCTAGAACGATTGAGCTGCTCTGCGAGGTGGGGCTCGGCTATTTGCAGTGGGGCCAATCCGTAACGACGCTGTCGGGCGGAGAGGGTCAGCGGATCAAGCTGGCCAAGGAGCTGAGCAAAAAAACGAAGACGCACACGCTCTATTTGCTGGACGAACCGACAACCGGCCTGCATCCCGGTGATGTGCGGCAGCTGCTCGTTTTGTTGAACAAACTGGTCGATGCGGGCCACACGGTGATGGTGGTCGAGCATAACGTGGACGTCATTCGCGAGTCCGATTGGGTCGTCGATCTCGGCCCGGAAGGGGGAGAAGCGGGCGGCTCGCTCGTCGCAGCGGGGACCCCGGAGGAAGTGGCCGCATGCGAAGCTTCCCACACCGGGCGCTTCTTGAGACAAGCGCTGCGCTTGTAAAGGCGGCAGGCAGGACGGCCGTCGCAAACCGTCTGTAGGAGGAGGTGTCGTTCATTCGGACATCTCCTTTTTTTATGCGCCGATTTCACAATAAGCGCGGAAGCCGCTATAATTAGGAGATACTTTTGCATCGCAGGGAAGGGAAGCGAGTACATGTTTGCGCGTAGGGAAAGCTTAGGTCAGTACATTCGGCTTTATCCTGTCACAACGGCCATCATCTTGATTCAATTGCTGTTGATGGCGGCCATGGAGTGGTACGGATCGTCCAAAGACAGCGAAACGCTGCTCCGGTTCGGGGCCATGTTCGGCATCCCGGGCTTCGAGCCGGAGCCGTGGCGTTATGTGACGGCCATCTTCGTGCATATCGGGTTCCAGCATTTGCTTTTTAACAGCTTCGCCTTGTACGTGTTCGCAGCTCCGCTTGAGCGCATGCTCGGCGCCTGGCGCTACGCGGCGTTCTATCTTGCTAGCGGAATTGCCGGAAATGTGGCCAGTGCCTGGCTGAACTCGGACTACTATATCGGAGCGGGGGCATCGGGTGCGATCTACGGCGTGTATGCCGCTTATCTATACTTATCGGTATTCCGGCGCGATCTGATCGACTACCAGACGAAACAAACGGTATGGACCATTGTGATCATCGGCTTCGTTTATTCGTTCATCATCCCGAATGTCGACATTTACGCTCATGCCGGCGGCTTCGTCGGCGGGTTGGCCGTATCGGCGCTGATGACCTTGTTCGTGAAGCGGAGACGGCGTAGGGAGAGCTGGGAGGAGCACGGAGCAGAGTAACGCAACCGGCTCGATAACCTTGTGTAGTCTGAACTGGTTGGGGAATAGAGGAACGCCGGTGCGCTAAACAGAGTTTGACGACGGTGATAGGAGCATAGCGGAACTGGGGAGCATTTAAACATGTCGAAAAATGTTAATGCTCCCCTTGATCGGCTCGATAAAGCATCACAGGTTCTCTATATTGGGCCATTCGACGATTTCAGCCGCTATGGCGCATCTCAGTTCCCCTAAATTTACGAGCCCCGCATCAAACGGCGCTTCGTGCGATGGGAAGTAAATTTACCTCTTATGTATAAGCCCATAGGTTTTAAACTTGGAAGCTCAACCCCAAAAGCCCCCTCTAAAATCAGTCTTCTAAATCGCCCCTGAAAGTTTCTGGAAATCTCCAAAACTCATCCGCTGCAACCTTCTAAATTAACCTATAGAAAACAAACGCCCCAGCCCAAAACGAGGTTTCTTGGCAAATAATAGTGTAGATAACTTTGAGAGTTACGTAGGTAGCTCTTTAGCTTGGCTGCACTCACTTTTGCATACGCTTTCAGAAAAGACGCTGCAGCTCTTTTCTTCCTGACCTTAACCCTCCACTAAAAACGAATAATGCTGTGCCTGTTCGCCTTCCTCGTACTCCGCTTAACAACTTTGCGAGTTATCCGTAGAACCGCATAAATAATCCGTCCTCCGGGAGACAAAGAAATGCCCCGGTGATAATCTTTATCAATGAACGGGTTCAACGAAGAGGAGGGATACATATGAACCAAAAAAACGGAATCGCAAGACTGCTCGAGATTGCGGGCGAGAAGCGCGGTCTGCTGATCGTTTCCGGCATTTTGTCGGGTCTAAGCGCAGTCTGCATGCTGATTCCTTACGTATCGGTATATTTTATAATCCGCGAACTATTGGAGCATGCGACGGACCCTGCTTCCGCGGACGGGCCGTGGATGATCCGCTGGGGGATCTTTGCGCTGCTAGGGCTGCTGGGAAGCCTGCTGCTGATGTATGCGGGAGGGATGTTCTCCCACATGGCGGCGTTCCGGATCTTGTACGGTCTGCGCGTCAAGCTTTCCAACCATATCGGACGGCTGCCGCTCGGTTGGCTGAACGGCACCTCGACGGGTGTCGTGAAGAAGACGCTGGAGCAAAACGTGGAAAAGGTAGAGACCTTCGTAGCGCATCAGCTCCCGGATCTCATCCATGTGGCGGTGTCTACCCTCGTGATGATTGTTGCAATGTTTGCTTTGAACGGATGGCTGGCGCTGGCTTGCGTCATTCCGATAGCAATCGGCTTCACCGTGCAAATCCTGCTCACGACGGGAGAAAAGTCCAAGAAGAACGTTAAGCTGTATTACGATTCTTTAGAACGGATGAGCGGATCGGCGGTTCAATATGTACGGGGGATGCCGGCGGTGAAGGTGTTTGGACAGACGGTCCATTCGTTTCGCAAGTTTTACGACGACATGATCCGCTACCGCGATTATTGCGTCAAATTTACCGATCAATTTCAGAACGGCTTCCTGATCTTTAAAGTCATTCTCAGCTCGTTTGCGGCGTTTATACTGCCAGTTGGTGTCTACTTGCTGGCCCGGGACCCGGGGAGCGCGGCGTTCGCCTCGGTTTTGCTGTTCTTTCTGATCATGGCCCCGGGCATCTCCGCCCCGATGTTCAAAATTATGAATATCAGCTCCTCGCTCCGCGATATTAACGAGGGGGTCGAGCGGATCGACCGCATTTTGGCCGAGGAGCCGGTAAAAGAGCCGGAGATACCGAGAAAACCGGATGCATACGATTTGACGTTCCATAACGTCTCCTTCTCCTATGGGGCGGAAGGCAGATCTTCCCGGAGCGAGGCGCTGTCCGATCTTTCGTTCAACGCGCGGCAGGGCAAGGTAACGGCGCTGGTCGGCCCGTCAGGCTCCGGCAAGTCCACCGTCGCCAATCTCATTCCCCGGTTCTGGGATGTAGGTGAAGGAAGCATCCGCATCGGCGGCGTAGACATCCGCGAGATGGCCACAGCCGATCTGATGAACACTGTTGCTTTTGTTTTTCAGGAAACGTTCTTGTTCTACGATACGCTTTACAACAATATCGCCGTCGGGCGGCCCGGAGCGTCACCGGAGGAAGTTTACGCCGCAGCGAAGGCGGCCCAGTGTCATGAGTTTATCGGCAGGCTGCCCCAAGGCTACGACACGTTGATCGGGGAAGGCGGCGTGTACTTATCAGGTGGCGAGGAGCAGCGGATTGCGGTGGCCCGGGCGATTTTGAAGGATGCTCCCATTCTGGTGCTGGATGAGGCCACTGCTTTCGCCGATCCCGAGAACGAGTACGAGATGCAGCTGGCGCTTAAGCAGCTGATGCAGGGAAAAACGGTCATCGTAATCGCGCACCGGCTGTCTTCGATCCGGGATGCCGATCAAATTATCGTGCTGAACGCCGGACGACTCGATGAGCGGGGAACGCATGACGGACTCGTTGCCGCAAACGGCTTGTATGCCAGAATGTGGAAGGCGTACACGGATGCGGGGCAATGGCAGATCGAGATGGGAGGAGTGAGGACATGAGTCTGCTTCATAACATCACGGCGGGTCAGCCGAAGAAGCTGATCAAGCCGGTACTGTATACGACGCTCGCCAACCTGATGGCAATCGCGCCTTTTGCGCTGTTGGTCGGAGGCGCGAGACTGATCTTCGAGCCGTTCGTTCATCCGGGAGCGCCACTGGATGTAACGGGGCTTTGGTGGGTGTGCGGGGGCATGGCGGCCGCGCTGATTGTTTTGTTCTTCTGCGAAGTGCCGGCATACCGCGCCCAGTTCCGGGGCGCTTACGAGACCGCGGCCGAAGGGCGCGCTCAGTTGGCCGAGCATTTGCGGAAGCTTTCCCTCGGCTACTTGAACCGACGCGACCCCGGCGATTTGGCGAATATGATGATGGGTGATTTTACGCTGGTGGAGCACGGCATCTCGCATCTCGTACCGCAGATGCTCGGCGCTTTGGTTATGCCGGTGCTGGCCCTTGTCGGGCTTTCCATTCTGGATTGGCGCATGGCGGCCGCCATGTTTGCCGCTTTTCCGGTGGCGATTGTGCTGGTGCTTCTCACCTCCCGCATTCAGCGGAGGCTGGGGGCCAGCCATATGCGGGCTAAACTTGACGCCGCGAACCGTCTTCAGGAATATTTGAACGGCATTCGGGTCATTAAAGCTTACAATATCACGGGCGAGCGCTTCGTCCGGCTGGAAAAATCGTTCAAGGACCTGATGCGGCACAGCATCCGGATCGAAGGTCTGCTTGGGCCGATTGTACTGAGCGCTATCGCTCTTATTCGAGCCGGACTGACCCTTATGGTGATCGTAGGGGTGCATCTGCTGCTGGGCGGCAAGCTCGACGTGATGACGCTTGTTACGTTTTTGCTCATCGGAACGCGGATTTTTGATCCTCTCACGACCGCACTCGTGAACTATGCAGAGTTCCGCTATCATGAGCAGGCCGGCGAGCGTATCGTCCAATTGTTGAAAGAACCTGGCATGACGGGCAGCGAGCATCCTCCCGAGGAGCACGACGTCGAGCTGCGGCAGGTCACCTTCGGCTACAACGAGCAATCCACGCTCAAAAACATCAGCGTCCGGATGCCTGCCGGTTCGTTCACCGCGCTGGTCGGCCCGTCGGGAAGCGGGAAGAGCACGATTCTTCGGCTGGCCGCCCGCTTCTACGATCCCGTCGAAGGAAAGATGCTGCTTGGAGGGCAGGATATGCGGAGCATGGACCCAGAAGCGCTGCTGCGCAAGGTGTCGATGGTGTTCCAGGACGTCTACCTGTTCCAGGATACGATTGGCAACAATATCCGCTTCGGGCGGAGCGGCGCGACGCAGCAGGAGGTGGAGGAAGCGGCCCGGCTGGCCTGCTGCCACGAGTTTATTATGAAGCTGCCGCAAGGCTACGATACGATGGTGGGCGAGGGAGGCAGCACATTGTCCGGCGGGGAAAAGCAGCGGATCTCCATCGCGCGGGCGATTCTGAAGAACGCGCCGATCGTCCTGCTGGACGAGGCGACGGCTTCCTTGGACCCGGAAAACGAGGTGGAGATTCATCGCGCAATCGATCATCTGGTTCAAGGGAGGACGGTGATTGTCATCGCGCATCGTCTGAAAACGATAAAGAATGCCGACAACATCATCGTGTTGGACGGCGGCAGAGTGGTCGAGCAGGGGCGGCATAACGACTTGCTGCAGCGCGAAGGCTTATACGCCCGGCTCTGGAATTTGCAGCAGCAAACCGGAGGCTGGAGTATCTCTTCTTGATCGGCGAGCAGTTCCATAGTTTTACGAAAACTGCTTTTACAATCACTAATCGAATCCAGCTCTGTGCTGGATTTTTTGTTGTTAAAAAATTCGTACACCATTCAAGCTTGTGGATAAACCCAAAGAATGAAGTAGGGGGATAGTCGTTAAAGAATGGAAACATGGAAGAAGAGAGGGTTATTGGAATATTAAAAAGATAGTAGTTTATGGGAGTTTAGGCCAATCATTGTAGCTGGTACTTAAATATTTTTCAACCAACCATTTTCCATTGTCATAAATCATTATAATAGTATCTGTGTAAGTTGCATTTTCGCCAGTTTTCTTAACTGTTTTCACAGTAACTATTCCCTTTTTTCTTGTTTCATCTACGTTGGTTATTTTTTCAACTTTAAAACTCTTAATATCCCCGTAGTAAAACCTGTAGTTAACAAGTTGTCCAGCATTAGTTCCACTAACATATTTTGCCGCCTCATTAACTCCAATAATATATGCATTATAAAAATCTTTTAATGCCTGATAGGCTTCTTTATTGTTTTCAGAATTTGGGTCAGATTTGAAATGCTCATATATGTAAAAAATACAAATTAATACAAATAATAAAGCTAAAATTATATAAAATTTCTTCATAAGTGTTCTCCTTGAATTGATATTACAATAATACTGGAACCCAATAAAACGATGGGTTCCAGTATCAAGTGATGCTTAGGGATATAATCTGCCTGCTTTTAACCAAACCTTTTCTTCACTCTGAGAAGTATAATCTACTAATATTTGATTTCTAGGAAAACCATAAAATAATCCCCAATCTTGCGATTGAGCAGGATTATATCTTTGCCCAATTCTTACATTTGTCCAGTTTGCATGGTTGAATTCTGATCCTGAATTCAGGTTTTGGTAAATTTGAGCAATAGAAGTGATACGTTTTACCTTCATTCCAGATCCGTCGCCATAAAAATCATAGCGCCAAGGCAATTCCGCTGTCAAGGTTGAACCAACATAGTAACCAGCCCTATTATATCCGGCACAAAACAATGCTATTGAATTCGTAGCGTACACATAAAAGTCCATTACAATGGATTGACCACCTTGGAAATTATGTTCAGGCGGGGTTACAATTGTACCTTCTTTAGCGCCTTGGATTGTCATTCCCCAAACATCATCCCAAGGATTAGGATCATCATTGTAGTTGTATGCGAGACCGATATCAATAGAGTCGCCATCTTTGTCAATTGCTCCCGTATAAGCCCATGCTTTTTCGTTACTGCTATCAGTAATATATATTCCATTGCCTTTTTTGGGTAACCATATATCAGTAACTAATCTGGAATAACCGACATTTGAAACAGCCCGACGGTAAATGCCCGTTTTGACATTTTCAGATTCATAGTCAGGGTATTTCCAACCTGTTCCCAATAGGGCTGGTACTCTTCCTTTTTCTTTGTCTGTATCAATGCTCTTGGTGACCAATTCCTCGGTATTTATTTTTATATTACCATTTTTATCAAGTTTATTTTTGTTGAGCTCCTTTAGACTTTTCAAATTAGATGAACGATTGGAAATTACAGACCCATCAATGTTTATATGAATTACATTTTCTCTATGTTTTTCATCTAGTTTGGACAGAACTTCCTTCAATTTCTTTTTATCACTTTCAGGTATATCCTTATCAATATATGCCTCTAATGCGGCACTTTCGGCAGGAGTTAACTCTTCATTCGATTTGGCAGAGGCAACAGGTATAACCGTTGCAGACAATAAAATAGCACTGATTATTAATGCGGGAATCTTTTTAAATAACTACCTCCGAATTTTTGATATTTTTATGAGGATCATGGAAGTATCATACAACAGAATCAAATACCACCTTTCCCTGCTTTTAAATGATTAAATTCTGATGTTAAAACATAAATAATTGAAATATAGTAAAATAATACAATTAATTATAACAAATTACAATGAATAATTTTTTTTATTATATAAGTTGAACTTTTAACATTCATAGCCGCGAGAATCGGGTAATGGTTTAGAAAAGGACCAGCCCGGAGGCGATAATCATGAATCGACGTGATGAAATTGAGAATCTGAATGAAGCCATGAGAGAAGCATCCAACAAAAGCTTATACGAACGTTATTT
>NZ_JTHN01000024.1 GCF_001399685.1 Paenibacillus sp. A3 | reverse complement strand
AAACTGTGAAGAGATTTTGGGGAAAAGTGGAAGGAGAGCACCACCGCCGGATCGGATAAGGCGCAGGCTGCGGCGGAAGGGTTATGACGCACAGACGTTGTAGATGGCGGGAAAAGCGAAGCAGGCGGCGGTTCAAGTGAGTCAGGAAGTGAAATCGTGGCGCAGCGGCAAATCGGAAAACGGCACAGACGATGTAGCCGCAGCCGAAGCGTCTATAGCAGCTACGACGGTCGAACGCGAGGAGCACTAAGCTCGGGATTTGCAAAAAAAACGGGATCTTCGGCGTTATGCCTGAGATCCCGTTTGGTTTTTGACGGATGATTACCATTTGGACGGATCGATCTTGCTTGGGTCGAGTCCTTCCCAAATGTTCTTGATATTCGCTTTGGACGGGTCTTCGAACACCAGCCAGGCGGTAGGCAAATACCGTTCGCCGTACTCGCTGGAAGGCTTGTTCAAGATCTTGTTATCCTTGACCAGTACGGTCGATGAGCCGCCGTCCAGGTTGGCCGCTGTAACCGCGCCATGCTCCAGAAAAATATTCTGGATATCATACAACGTCGCCCCGATGCTGTATCCCGGCTGGCGTCCGTCGATGATGGCGAACATGATAGTACCGTCGGCTTTTTGCGCCATCGAGGTGCGGGGGGCGATCCCCCAGCCGTCGGCCTGATTTTTGATCATGCCCACGCCGTTGACGATAAACTTCGGAGCGAAGGTGACCGCTTCCTGAACGCCCATCTTGGTCAACTCGTTTGGCGTATATTTGCCTGCAATCAGCTTGCCTTCTTTATCGATGGCAACGATGTGATTGCGCGTGTTCATACCGCCGTCGTTATAGAAGATCTTTCCTCCCGACATGACGAGGCCGGTCGGCTGAAAGCCGTTGCCTTTCCATTCCGGATCGACGAACCCGCCCGCATTGACGCCGGCAATGGCCCCCAGTCGTTTAACCATCGAGGAAACCTTTTCTCCCTTGCCGCGTGTGCCCGGGACGGCGATGCGCAGCGATTTCGGATCGTTTACGATCAGCAGCTTGCCTTTAAAATTTTTCCCCTCAATGTCTTCTATCTCAACAGGAGGCTTTTTTTCGACGACCGTTGTCGCCGGTTTATGGTCTACGCGCACAAGGTCCTTATCCTTGATTTCGGAATACTTGTCGAACTGCGCCCAGTACCGGTCAACCCGTTTTTTGAGCTCTTCCTCGCCGATGAGGTATTTTGCCCAATCGCGGTGCTGTGTCGAAATAATTGTATCTGCCATCATCATGCGCAGATTCGTGCCGGTTTCCGTTAGAAAAAACCACAAGCTGAACACACTTCCGAACAAAAACATGAAGAAGAACGTATAAAGTGTAATTGAGGCCAAGGTGGACGAACGCCGTTTCTTCTTTTTAACCGGCTTCTTTTTTTTCTTTGCGGCAGCGGCAGCGGTCGTCTGAGGACGAGGGCTGCCGGGCATCGGTACGGACATAATTCAAATCCTTTCCATGGTATGGTTAGACTCCATCCTCCTTTATAAACGAAATACAGCGAAAAAAGTTGCATGAAGAGGAAACTCAAAATGTACCCTGGAATCTTGTCGCAACCTTGGGAGAAAAGAAATCGAGCTGTTTTTCGTCTTAAGGCTTTCGGTGAAGGACGAAGTCATCTTCGAACGTCATCGGACAGCCTGTGGGCCAACCGTCTGCTTCTTAGCGGAGAAGATGGCAATCGTCCGTTTCTGTGAAAATGTGCTCAAATAAACTTCTTCGGAAAATTTAGGGACGTAATCGGAGGAGGAGAGGTGGCTAGAGGGGAGAAATAAATCGCCCTTGCAGGCGTCATATTTGGGGGGCCTTAACAAGGTTGGAGCTGTCCAGCATGTGGGGAGACATCGAAGTAATATTGTTCGTCCGGGGAATGAATGATGATTTCGCTTTCACTCGACCTCTTGTTCAGCTCCACGGGCACGGATATGGCTGGCAGAGCTGTGGACTACCAGCCAGAAAGCAAAGGCGTTATTTCTTGAGAAGTTCTTCCGGTGTTTCTGGGCGGTACGCAACCAAAGTGCTCGTAAAAGCAAAAAATATTGCGAGGATTGCAAGAACGGAATTTGCATATTTTGCAAGTCTATATTTCACTATTCCACCTACTTTCTAATAAGAAAACCAATAAGTATGCGATTTTTGTAAGAGTGAACGCTTGAGCAATAAAAATAGCTGAAAGTAATGAGGAATGAAGAAAAAAGTTCATACCCACTAAAATAACACACAATATTTTTAATAATGGGTAAAACTTTGGATTAATACGACTAACGTTTTCCAAACCTTCCGGGGCTTTTAATATAAAAATTATGATACTAACGGTATCTAAGATCGGACCGTATTTTAAGTATTCAAAATTAACATGCGATAATCCAATTAATAAGCATGTTGAAAACATGCAGCATGCAACCGCAGATTTGAGATGAAAACCTCCGCTTAAATAGCGTAACAACAAGAAAATCATAATTGTAATAAAAGCTTCGGAAAGATGTCCGGTATAAAAACAAATTAAAAGTGTTGCTAAGATAGCAGTTGTAGTATTGATAAGTAGACTTAAGGAGTATATCAATACTTTTTCAGAAGCCGCATACGGATAATTCTCACGTATGATTTTTGCGATCTTGTTCGCGGATAGCTCGATCCAATTCATCTTTTACCGGCCTTTCGTATGTTTCACGAATGATAGTTTTATTATGCTTGTAGGCAATTAGAATACCGGTTAAAAAAATACCCCCCATTATTAAGGTTAAAGCGATACTAAAAGAACTCTGGTTAAATGAGCTTAATTCGAGATGAACCAAAATAACGCTAACCACCAGGATAGCAGATAAAATGAAATTATATCCCTTAAGGGCTGTCTTAAAGGTTAAATATTTGGTTTTAAAGAGAAATCCTATTTTTCTTCTCTGTAACAGGAAAGTAATTATAGAAAGTATAACTGCCGTAGAAATTTGAACAGAACCTAGTACTAAAGCCGATTGTTGTAGCTCTTCACCAGTAAATACCTGTAAATTAACTCCTGCAATCATCAAAAAGACTTCAATTACACTACCGCCTATGTATCCACAAATACAAAGAAGAGTTGAATAGAAAAAGGGAATCCTATAAATGAACATAATTAAAATTATTTGCGTCGAAAGGGTAGGTAAAATAGCAAGATCTTTTAATTCAGTAAATTCTCGGAAGTAGTATGTTACTAGTGACATTAGCAAAGCTGCACCATATATTTTAGGGAGATAGTACTTGTATTGAAAACGAAAAAGCGTTAAAGAGAAAACAATCATGGCACTTAATTCTATTGAAGAAAAAAATATTTTAATCATTAAATTCATGAATTGAAGCACCCTTTGTTGTTTTTTTGAAAAAATACTTTATAGTCTGGCGGTAGTAAAAAAGTCTCAGATCAAAGAGTGTGTTAATATATCGACCATCGGTAAAGGAAGAGATTTCTAAAAATAAATTAATTTAAGTGTATTATACTTCTAATAAGGACACAAGCGAGTTTTGTCGAATATTGAAGAATTTTATTTGTTTTTATATTTGTAGTATCAGATTTGATTAGGTTCCATGAAGAGCAATTATTTTAGTTTCTACATATCCAACAATTCCCTTACGTACAAATAATGGATAAGACCTATTAAATAAAATGGTTCCAAATCGAAAGTTAAATAGTTCCAATTCCAAAAGTTAAAAAGATATGTGTCTTCCAAAAGAACACGGAAAAAATAATAAGCATCATTAATTATAAGACCAGAAGCTAATAACAAAAATAAAATTTTAGTCAAACGGTTGTTTGTATGACGTTTTTTATGATTAAACGAGATAAAAGTAAATCCGATGCGTAATTTTAAAAGAATTCCTGTTATCGACAAATTTAAACTGCTCAAGAAAATACCAGGTAAAACCTTACTCTCTTTAAGTAACTTAATTATGGTTTCGATATGAAAACGGCCTACCAAAACATAGAACAGCATCTCTGAGGTGATTGTATACAAATAAATACGAGAGTAATTAGAAGGGCATGCATCAGACAAAGTCTGAAGAAAAGAAAAAACAAAGAACGGTAAACCCAGGTTGCAAAACAATATATCCGATGGTCGGAAATTTGGTCTGTTTGATGATCGAAATTTGAGTCATGATAAGAGAACTGATAACGATGCTTTCAAGAGAGGCTTGATTTTTTGTCTGAACAACGTTAGAGACAGGGTAAATAGGGAAGACCACCACGTTATGCATAAAACAGTAAAAAGTGCGAGATGTTCCACTTTGCATTTCTTCATACAGGTTTTTAAATGATATTAGACTGCGATGCAAAATTCATATTACCTCCATACACCCTCCTAAGTATCCGCTACTTCTTTAACATATAAATAATGGATAAGAGCTATCAAAATAACGGTGCCCAGACTATAGGCCAGCACGCTTTTTGTTCCTACAACAAACAAAGATGAAATAATAGCCATCAACAAAATAAGCCCACCGCTCATGATGAAAAATAAACTCTTCGTATAGCCCGGAT
The DNA here is from genome assembly GCF_001399685.1 of Paenibacillus sp. A3. GTDB lineage: Bacteria > Bacillota > Bacilli > Paenibacillales > NBRC-103111 > Paenibacillus_G. Next base: position 39,265 of record NZ_JTHN01000024.1, on the reverse strand, counting down.
TCGTAGAAGCCATTTTGGGGTTAAATTGAACGAAGGTAAATCCCACACGCAACTTTGAAAGCACCAGTGCTGTTATCGAATTTAGCAAACTTAAGAAAACGGCAGGTAAAAGTGTCGCTTCCATAGCCAAGGCAACAAACGCTTCCAATTGAAAACGGGTAATGAGTAAGTACATCAGCATTTCCGAAATCAAGTTATACAACAGTACGATAACACTGACCAATCCTGCACTCGTCAGACGAAGCCTGAAAAAAAGACTGAAACAGAGAATCGTAAAAAACGGCTGCAAAACGGCTAGTCCCAAAAGCAGAAGTTTTGTTTGCGTGATGAGTGAAATTTGAGTCATGATGAGGGCGCTTATGATAATGCTCTTAAGATGGGGTTTGATATTTTGTCGGAATAACGCCAAAGTCAGGACAAAAACAGAGGACCAAAATATGACGCATAAAACAGCAAACAAACCAAGCTTTTCCATAGCACACTTCCCTACTCGGATTAAATTTCATAAAAGCTTGCAATCTCTCTAATCCATCACTACGTTTGGTTCAAGCAATCATGGCAAAGAAGCCTGGACTTTGGTAGTGTTAGAGATAGAGTACTGCACGTAACCAAAGCAGGCTTTTTTTGCTCCAAAGCTACAGTCTACAAGAGTCCGTGCTGAACTTCAAGCGACTTTATGCCATGTTTTGGCATAGGAACGGCTCGGTCCGAAGCGGAATGGAGCGACGATCTGGGAAAAAGAGAGGATACGCCTAATGACGGATGACGTATATAGCGGAGCATGGTGGGACGAATTTAGCGCCTTCTTTTCAAATGAAGATTTGTGGGATAACGGCAGCCGAAGTTTGCTGCTGAAGTATTTTGCGAAATTTGCGGTCCGGGATGGAGGGCGGCGCGTGCTTGACGTCGGTTGCGGGCCGGGGCTCGGTACGAAGCGCTTGAACGAGATGGGCTTTCTCGCGACGGGCGTCGATATTTCTCCGGCCATGGTCGAGAATGCCAAGGCAAGGCAGGTCGAGGCGTATTTATCGGATTGCGACCCGATTCCCGAGGAAGACGGGACTTTCGACTATGTTTTCTGCTGCACGGTGGTGGAGTGGGTGCGGAATCCGTACGGGATGATCCGTGAAATGGCTCGGGTGATCAAGCCGGGAGGCGGAATGGTCATCGCTTGTCTCGGTCCCGGCAATTTGCCTCACGAAGATGCATTGAAGCGTCTGCGGGGCGAGCCGACCAATTACAATATGCTGATGCCGGTCGAGCTGCATCGGCTGCTCTTGGACTGCGGGCTGAAGATCCGATCCATGACCGGCGTGCGAAGCGGCCACGTCCCTCAAGAGACGTACGCCAAGCTCGACTGGATCACCAAATCGTACTGCAGCAATCTATGGATTATTGGAGCAGATAAGGAGGGGAGCTTGCTATGAACCTGGATTATTTCGGGCAGCTCATTCGCTCCAGGCGCGAAGCCGTCCCGATGCTGCAAAAGGAGCTTTCCGAGGGCATTTGTACCCGGAGTATGATTTCACGAATTGAAAATGAGGACTACTTTCCGCATATCACCATCGTCGAAAAGCTGCTGGACCGGCTTGGGATGCCGATTCTCGATTGGCTGGAACGGATGAGTCTGAAGGACCCCGATCAGAAAGCGCTGGGGCTTATTCTCGACTACCTCCAAGAGAGATACGAGAAAGAAAGGGACTACGAGACGATCCGGAAGTGGATGGAATATTTGAAAGGGATACGGTTCGAGGTAAAACCGGTGCACCGGGCCGGTCTGCATGCTCTCCGGGCATTTGTCGAGGACGTTCGACAAAATTTCAAGGAAGCCGAGAGAGAATACAAGCAGTGGATTAATCTGGCACGAGAGCTGCAAGACATTCCCATGCTTGCCGCCGGCTTAAACCGGCTTTCGTTCATGTATGTGAACATCGATCCGGGCCATGCCTCCGAATGGATTGAAGAAGCTTACGCTCTCGTGCAGCGGCACAGCGTCCCGCAGGAGCTTTCCATTTCCGTTCAGCTTACAATGTCCGCCTATCGCTACGGAATCGGAGAATACCATACCGCCATTTCGCTCCTTCAGACTGTCAAAAGCAGAAAGAGGCTTTCCCCGATCTCCCGGTTCCGCTCGCATAATCTGCTGGGCAAATGCTACCAGGCCGTTGGGAAGTATACGGATGCGGAGGAAGAATACAAGCAGACTGCCGCTTATTTTGCGTATCATCCGTCCTTTGAGCTGATCTTTAACAATAATATCGGGGATTTGTATGCCGATATGGGAGAGTACAAGCTGGCTTTCGAGCATCAGCGCCGTTCCCTGGAAATCGGAGAAGCGACCAAGCAGCCTTATTTTGTCGAGATCGCGCGGCTGCGGCTGGCCAAGCTGCATAACCGATGCGGCGAATACGAGGATGCGGAAACGATCTGCCGCCAGATTATTGAGCATAGCTGGAATAGCCGTAACATTCATATGGCCAAGCTGATTTTATCCGAAACACGCTTCGCTTTGGGGGACGTGAGCTGTACCGGAATGCTGCTGGAGGTCGTTCAGTTTTTTCAAGAACAGCCGGGAACGGATTCCGTCGAATACTTGAAGGAAGCGTATAAGCTGCTGGCCAAAGTCAACATGGCGCCTGAGGACACGGAGAAGCTATTTCGTACCCAGGTGCGAATTTATTAAGAGAGGTTACACTTTTGAGGGGGTGACAAATTTCGTAACGTGGATTAATTTGGAGTATGGCAGCACTTAAAGAAGGACAACCTTCAGGGCTAGCGGCTAAAAAACTATGAACACTCTCAGCGAATGCATTCTAAACAGGAGCCGGAAGCATAGAATAATACTAACAGTTATTCACTCCCTTCCTTCTGGCAGAATCGGATACAAAAATAGCCCGCGGCAGTCGTTCGCACTCGCGGGCAGTGATAGACACAATGGTGAAGGACGAAACTAGACGTTCTTCTCCACTGTGGAGAAAGCCGCCGATTTGCCGCTTTTGCTGAATGAAAATTCCAGACTTTTTTTGGTGTTGATCGCCACTTTGCGCAGAAGTTGTTCGTGGTATTTCCGTTGGCGGATTGCTGAGATGGTGACGTACGGGCCCTCGCCGTTTTCATTAAAATAAAGCCGGCCGCGCCGTTCGTCATATTTGCGGATGTGATTGAAATTGACGTAAAGGTCGGTGTCCATCTTCTTGAAATCGTTCTCTTCCAATCGGTCCAAAAAGCTGCTGAAATCAAGCAACGACTCAATGCTCCTCGTTATTGTCGCTCCTTTCTGGTAATACGTAATTTCTTTCATGCCGATCTCGATGAAGTAGACGTTCGACAGGTCCATATCCTCGTTTTGCTTGGGGGCCAAAGACGATGCAACATGACTGCTCATCAGATGCCCTGCCTTAATCATCAAATCGGTATAGGGGTAGCCGTATGCAGCCGACAGCTTCTGAAGCGTATCCGGCGACGGGGTTATTTTGTCATTGGTCGAACGGTTTCGCTCAAGCTCAAGATCCCGGATGTAGGCATGGGATAGACCGCTTTTGCGAGCCGCTTCTCGCAAAGACATCGAGCCTCGAAGACCCTCAAGAAATTTTCCGAAATCGGGAATAGGTTGTCCCAAACCTGGTCACTCCTCTCTGAAACTATTGTAATGGACAAACGTATGAAAGGAAATAGCAATTTCTAAAAAAGCGTTTATCATGGTTATCTGCCTCTTGACTCTATGTAATACGAATACTACATTAGAAGTAGCACACTTTTTTAGCGTTACAAAAGGGGGTGGGATTGTAATGAGAGACAAAGTTATGAATCGTTGGAGCACCTACGAACCCTACTATATTGAATTTAATGGTTATAAAGTAGCAGATATCGTCATTACCAGCCATGCGCTAAGCCGATGGTCGGAGCGTGTGGAGAACGAGCAAGGCGGAATTGAGCATATTTGCTCCTTTTTGTGGGAAAGACTGAAGAACTGTAAAGTCCAACCTTATTATGCAAATGAAAAAGACGTTTACCTGATTGACGATGACCTTGTGATGGTCGCCGAGTTTGTCGAATTGAAGGATGAGACCGATATTGCAGGCAATCCTTTGCATAAAATGATTGTCGTTACGTTCTTGGGCCGCGTGTCTCAGGATATTCAACTTCGCGATTTGAAAGCCTATTATTCCTGGCTGCGTCACACCCGTCGCATGACTTTGGTGAAACACGGAAGAAAACGCAAATAAGCGGCACTTGCCCATAACCATATTCATACCGAAGGCTGGCCTCTACAGGTCGGCCTTTTCTTGCATTTACTTTAAGTATACCATAATATACCAAAGGATGCGAAGGGTTTTTATGTCGAATGCATAAATTCCTTCCACTCATGGGGAAAATTAGGGTGAGCAGGAAGGGGATGAAGCGTTATGGCCCGTGATTTGCCTATAGGCAACGGCAACGTGCTTATTAATTTTGACGTCCATTACAATGTTCGTGATATTTATTTCCCTTATGTCGGTCAGGAGAATCAAGCGCTGGATCATTTATCGCATTTTGGCGTGTGGACGGCGGAAGATTTTTTCTGGATCGACCACCCGGAGCTGAAGAAGCAGTTCGGTTATTTGAACGATACCCTGATTACGAACGTCGCCTGCACGCACGAGCGGCTCGGCCTCAAGCTGCAGCTCCGCGACGGCGTAGACGTACAGGAGAATGTATTCATCCGCAAGGTAGTCGTGGAAAACGACTGGGACCGGGAACGCGAGGTGAAGCTCTATTTCCATCTGGATCTGCATTTGTACGGCAACGGCGTGGGAGATACGGTATACTACGACCCGGAGCTGAGATCGCTTGTATTTTACAAGGGGCACCGGTACTTGACGTTGTCGTGCCGGGGACAGGATCAGAAAGAGGCCGGAGTGACTTCGTATGCGACCGGGCAAAAGGAAATGAACCGGCTCGAAGGAACATGGCGGGATGCGGAAGACGGACGGCTCGGCGGCAATCCGATTGCGCAAGGGTCGGTTGACGGAACGGCCGAACTGGCCTTGCGGGTGCCGGCCAAGGGGTCGAAGGAAGCCTGGTTCTGGATTTGCTTCGCCCGGGAAGATCAGGAAATCCGCAAGCTGGAGCGTACGGTCCGGTCGGCTACGCCGCATGCGCTGCTGCAGCGAACGTACAACTACTGGGGGCAGTGGCTCGGACACGACCGGCACGATTTGAAGCTGCTTGAGCCGGACATCGCTTCCTTTTACAAGCGCAGCCTGCTTGTGGTCCGCACGAATACGGACAACCGGGGGGCCATTCTGGCCGCCAACGATTCAGACATTTTGAAGTTTGCGCGCGACACGTACTCGTATATGTGGCCGCGGGACGGCGCGCTGATTGCGCATGCGCTTGACCGAAGCGGCTATCATGCGCTGACGAAACGATTTTTCCAGTTTTGCAAGCAGGGATTGTCGGAGGACGGCTACTTGCTTCACAAGTACAACCCGGACGGCTCCGTCGGTTCGAGCTGGCACCCGTGGGTCAATGCCCGCGGCGAGAAGCAGCTTGCCATTCAGGAGGACGAGACGGCGCTTGTGCTGTTCGCGCTGTGGCATCATCACCGGCTGGCCCGGACGCTGGACGAAGCGCGCGACGACTACGACAACCTCGTCCTGCCTGCGGCCGATTTTATGGCACGTTATACCGATGCTTCCGGATTGCCGCTGCCTTCGCACGACCTGTGGGAGGAACGCTACGGCGTGCATTTGTTCACGGTCGCGAGCGTCTATGCAGGGCTGCTTGCCGCCGCGGGCTTCGCCGAGCATTTCGGGGACAAGCTGAGGGCGCTGCACTACCGGGATAAGGCGGCCAGCGTGAAGCAGGCGGTCGAGCACTCGCTCTATTCCGAGCAGGAGCAGCGGTTTATCCGTTCGCTCTATTGGAATGACGAGAAGCAGGCGTACGAGCCGGATTTGACGCTGGATGCGAGCATGTATGCGATATTCGACTTCGGAATGTTTCCGCCGGACGACCCGCGGGTTATTTCTACCATGACAGCGATCCGTCAGCAGCTCTGGGTACAGACGGAGGTGGGAGGGCTCGCCCGGTATTCCAACGATTATTATCATCAGGTGACGAAGGATGTCGCCAAGGTGCCCGGCAATCCGTGGTTTATTTGCACGCTCTGGTATGCGGAATACGTGATTGCGGCTGCGAAGAGCGAAGAGGAGCTGAAGGAGGCGGCGGATCTGCTGCGATGGACAATGAGCCATGCGCTGCCTTCGGGGATTTTGGCCGAACAGGTGCATCCGTTCAGCGGCGAGCCGATGTCCGTTTCGCCGCTGACCTGGTCCCATGCGACGTTCGTCAAGGTAGTGCAGGAATATTTGGCAAAGCTGAAGCTGTTCCGGCACCGGGAACGGGGCCGCGAGGATCAGAGCGACGCGCAACTGCTCCATGCGGCGGGAGAGAAGCGATGAAGACGGTGCGCGTAACCGGTCTTGCACCTGCGGGCGGAGCGGGAGCCGGGGCGGCGTCGCCGAAGCTGGAGCTGGTCGAGGTCAAGCGTCCCGGGCGGCAGACGAAGACGGACGTGCTCGTCCGCGTGCTCTGCATCGGGCTTGACGGGACGGACCGCGAGATCATGAGCGAAAAGTACGGCGTACCGCCGGCGGGCGAAACGTCGCTGACGATCGGGCACGAATCGCTCGGTGTCGTGGAAGAGGCCGACCCGGCCACGGGATTCGCGCCGGGAGACGCGGTCTGCGCCTTGGTGCGCAGGCCGTGCGCTGACCCGGGCTGCGTCAACTGCCGCAACGGGCAGCAGGACTTCTGCGAAACGGGGCAGTATACGGAACGCGGCATCCGGGGTGCGCACGGGTATTTGTCGGACTATTATGTTGAGGATGCGAGATATTTGGTCAAGGTGCCCGCGGGAAGTCTCGCCTACGGGATCTTGGCCGAGCCGCAGAGCATTGTCGAGAAGGTGTGGAACGAGGTGCAGCGCATTCAGCAGCGGCTCGTCTGGCAGCCGAGAACGGCTGTAGTGCTCGGCTCGGGACCGCTTGGGCTGCTCGCCGCACTTACGTGCCGGTGCCTGGGATTGGATACCGTGGTATGGTCGAAATCACCGGACGATTCGGTCGGGGCGGAATTGGTACGGGCCTGCGGAGCGATGTACGCGCGGGTGGAAGACGAAGCGGCAGCCCCGGCGGACTCAGGGGGCGCTCCCGTGGTATCCGCGCTGGGGACGTTCCTGCAGCGAAACGGCCGGCGCGCGGACCTCATCTTCGAATGCACGGGCTACAGCCCGCTCGCGTTTGACGCGATGGCCGCCTTGGGGCCGAACGGCGTGCTGGCGCTCCTCGGGGTAACCCCGGGCAACCGGAGCATCTGGATTTCCTCCGACCAGATTAACCAGGAGTTGGTACTGGAGAATAAATGCGTGCTAGGTTCGGTGAACGCGTCGCGCAAGGACTTTGAAACCGGGCTGTACCGGTTGAAGCAGATGGAAGCCCGTTTTCCCGGCCTGCTGGGCAGATTGATGACCGACCGGCTGACGCTTGATCAGGTGCCGCAGCTGGATTTCGGCCGGATCGCCGTCAAAGCCGTGGTCGATCTTGTGCCGCGGGAGCAATGGACCGGACTGGTCCGGCACGAAGCGGACGAGGTAGCGTACAGCTTCTCGGTGTAAGGCCGTATTGTTCTAAAAGACATGGAAAATAAGCGGGCAGCGCTTTCGACTTTGAAGGCGGCTGTCCGCTTATTTTCGTTTGGGATCACGGCGTGCAATCACGAAGTTTGTCAGCAAAACCACAAATACGAGCATCGCGATCATTCCGATCACCGTCAAGCTCCATGGCGCTGACGGGGAGCCCTTGGGCGTAAAGGATGCCGGGGGAAAAGACGCCGTATCCCCGCTTCTCAGCTCCCACAGCGCCGTTCGGCCGCAGAGGTGCGCAGTCAGCACTCCGTTTTTCTGGGCAGCGTAGACGAGATACGCCTCACCTTGCTGCACCGGCATCCACATGGTGCTTACCTGCACGTCGATTTTGCCGGAAGTGACGCCCTTCCAGGTCTCTGCCACTTCGAATGTGATTGCTCCGTTTCCTCTCTCGCCAACGGCTTTGCCATGAAATACGACCGTGCTGCGGGCGAATTCCTCATTGACGGACGGTTGTCTGGCACAGGATAGCGCGTTTGCCTCTCCCGCAGGCCATACCAGCCCAAGGACACAGATCAGAAGCAAGGCTACCGGGAAATAGCGTCTCATCGGGAACATTCTCCTTTCCGTTCGTGTGTTGGAGTCTTCCTTCCCCCAAGACGCGCCGGTTTGCCCAAAGGTTGCTCTCCTCCGCAGTCGTACGGATTGACCTGCTGGCTGTGACGGTATTCGGAGGGCGAGTGCCCGCAATATTTTTTGAACTGCTTGGAGAAGTACAGCGCATCGCCAAAGCCGACGGAGGAGGCGACCTGCTCGATCGTCAGCGGACCCTGAAGCAGCAGCTTCGCGCGCTCCATGCGAATTTTTAGCAAAAACTGCATCGGCGACAGGCCGGTGTGCTGCTTGAACATTTTGGACAGGTGCGTCCGGTGGTACCCGAGCGTCCGGGCCATCTGCTCGATGGAGATCGGCTGATAATACTGCAGGGTCAACCACCGAATCGCCTGTTCCACCTGCTGCTGAATGACCGAGCCTTCTTCTTTCGGCACCTCCTCCCGCATCCGGTCCTGTGCATATTCGCCTAGCAAGAGGCGCAAGTAACCGCCTGCTTGCATATCGCAGCCGGGCTTGGCGAGCTGCAGCGTCTTTTCCAATTGATAATAAAGCGCTGTCAATCGGCGCAATCGGTCGGAGGAAATCACCGGTTTATCCGGGGAGATGCCGGCCTTGCTTAAAAACTCGTCCGCACATTCGCCCTTGAAGCCGACCCAGCGGTAAGCCCACGGCTCCGAGGAATCCGAAACGTAGGTGACCAGCTCGCCCGGAAAAATAAAGAAGCTGTTGCCTCGCTCCAGACGGTAATCCCGATGCAGGCAGCGAAAATTTCCCCGCCCCGAAACGACCGTATGCACCAAATGATAGTCCAGCACCTGCGGTCCGACCTTGTGCTGCGCTGCGGTCTGGGCGTGGCCTGCGAACAGCACGGTCAACTCGCCTTTGCCGGGGTGGGGATTGAACGCCGCCTCGTGATAGACGTGAGCTATGATGGTACACCTCCGTCAGTTTTGATATGATGTAGACAAGAAAGAAGGGAGAGATTGACGAATGAATTGGAAACAGACCATCCGGGAGAACGGGCACCATCTGTCATGGGTTGTGGCGCTCACGGCTACGCTGGGAAGCCTGTATTTTTCGGAGATTATGATGTTTACTCCATGCAAGCTGTGCTGGTACCAGCGCATCCTGATGTATCCACTCGTGATTATACTGGGCATCGCAGCCGTGCGCAAGGAACGACATATGTACCTGTATGTGCTGCCGATGTCCATTTGGGGCGGAGGCATTTCGTTATACCATTATCTGATGCAGAAGACCGAGTGGTTCAAGACCGGAGCAGCGGCGTGCGGCCCGGTTCCATGCGACTTGGACTATATCGATTGGTTCGGGTTCGTCACGATTCCGTTCCTGGCGCTGGTCGCATTCGTGCTGATTACGGTTCTGCAAATTTTAATGTGGGTGGCTGAAAAGAAATAAGACGCACTACATCTCTCCATACGAAAGTGGTTTGTGTCCATATGCATTCCCGGCGAAGCGGAGTATAGTCAAAGCAGGCAAGACCATGACGTTTCCACAAGCGGGGAGGCAAAAAAGATGGCAAAGATTACTTTTCTTGGAGCAGGCAGTACCGTATTCGCCAAAAACGTGCTCGGCGACGTAATGCTCACGCCGGCGCTGCAGGAGTTCGAGCTGGCATTGTTCGACATCGACTTGGAGCGGCTGAAGGATTCCGAGAACATGCTGAACAATCTGAAAAGCTCACTCGGCAGCGGCTGCAAGGTGAAAGCGTATACGGACCGGAAGGAAGCGCTGCGCGGCGCGAAATATGTCGTGAACGCCATCCAGGTCGGCGGGTACGATCCTTGCACGATTACGGATTTTGAAATTCCTAAGAAGTACGGCCTACGTCAAACGATTGCCGATACGATCGGGATCGGCGGTATTTTTCGGAACCTGCGCACCATTCCGGTCATGCTGGATTTTGCCAAGGACATCCAAGAGGTGTGTCCGGACGCCTGGTTCTTCAATTACACGAACCCGATGGCGGTCTTGACCAATGCGATGATTACATACGGCGGTGTCAAAACGGTGGGGCTGTGCCACAGCGTACAGGCATGTGTGCCGCATCTGTTCCGCAGCCTGGGGCTGGACAGCAATGGGGTGCAGGCAAAGATCGCTGGCATCAACCATATGGCCTGGCTGCTGGAGGTGACGAAGGACGGCGTGGACCTGTATCCCGAGATCAAGCGCCGCGCTTCGGAGAAGCAGAAGGAGAAGCATGGGGATATGGTGCGCTACGAGCTGATGTTCCGGTTCGGCTATTATGTGACGGAATCCTCGGAGCATAACGCCGAATATCACCCTTACTTTATCAAGAAGAAGTACCCCGAGCTGATCGAGCGGTTCAACATTCCGCTGGACGAATACCCGCGCCGCTGCATCCACCAGATCGAGAAATGGAAGACGATGCGCGAGGAACTGGTCAACGACAAGAGCCTGACACACAGCCGTTCAAATGAGTACGCCTCGTATATGCTCGAAGCGATGGAGACGGATAAGCCGTTCAAGATCGGCGGCAACGTGATGAATACCGGACTTATTACGAATTTGCCGAAGGAAGCGTGCGTCGAGGTGCCGTGCCTTGTCGATGCGAGCGGCGTGACGCCGACGTATGTCGGGGATCTGCCGCCTCAGCTTGCCGCGCTCAACCGCACGAACATCAACACCCAGCTGCTGACGCTGGAAGCGGCCGTCACCGGCAAAAAGGAGCACATTTACCATGCCGCGTTGCTGGACCCGCATACGTCGGCAGAGCTGTCGATCGATGATATCGTGGCGCTGTGCGACGATCTGATCGAGGCGCATGGCGATTGGCTGCCGAAATATCGGTGAATAAGCTGTCGAAAGTATGGTAAATAAGATATATTGAAAATTCGCGGGCGCTCGAAGAGACCGGATTACCGATCTTTTGGAGCGCTTTTTTGTAGTGCTTGCATACCATTTTCTTATTTTATTGTATAAATTTACATAATTGTTCTTGTGCATCTTATTTTACAATATTATACTATCATCATTATCAACTACTCTATTAAAATCTCATAGGGATAGGCTTCGACAAACGAATTCCCTTGCTTCGTCCCTGTTTGGAGGTGATTGTTCGCCAACTCTCATTCCGGTAAGGCATGACTTGAAAGCAACCAGATCCGCAGATGTTCTCTCTGGAGGACGCCACGAATTTGCTGAAACCAAGTCAAAGGAGCGGATGAATATTGTTGAAGCATAAAAAGTTAAGCAAGCATCTTTCCCTGGGGATGGCCATTCTCCTCTCGCTAACCTTCAGTTATCCGGCCAGTGCCGATAACACAAGCGTCTCTCAAAAGACCGATCTCAAATCCAGCTCTCCCCACATCGTCACCGATAAAGTTTCTTCCAAGCTCAGCCAGCAGTTTGCCGATGACGAATACGTCACTTACCTCGTTAAAATGAAAGAGCAGGCGGATACGACAGCCGCTTCCAAAAATGCCCTGCAAAAACTCACTCTCGAAAAGGCCACACCGGCCGCAATCAAGCTCGCCAGACGGAGCTCCGTTGTCAGCACGCTCCGCGAAACGGCTTCCCGCTCGCAGCAATCATTGGAACATTATCTCAAGAAAGAACTTGAGCAGGGGGGAGTTAAAGATTACAAGAGCTTCTTTATTGTCAACGCGATGGCGGTAACGAGCAGCAAATCCGTTATGGAGAATATCGCCCAGCTCCCGGAAGTCGACAAAATTTTGCCGAATGAAGAGCGGTTTCTGGATAAAGTGGAAATCGACAAAGAGGCCGAGGCCAAAACGGATGCAGTCAAACAGGACAATGTGAAAACGGATGCGATCAAACCGGACAATGTGGAGTGGAACATCTCACAGGTCAACGCTCCCGAGGTTTGGGCCAAGGGCATCGATGGCACCGGCATCGTTGTGGCCAACCTGGATTCGGGCGTGGAGTACACGCATCCCGCGCTGCAGCGCAAGTGGCGGGGACTGGATGCATCCGGGAACGTCGTGAATCCGGAGCTCAGCTGGTACGACCCCCACAGCCGATCGCCGCTGCCCGCTGACGGAGACGGCCATGGTACCCATACGATGGGAACGATGGTCGGTTCGGAGGCGAACGGCACGAACCAAATCGGCGTAGCCCCCGGGGCCAAATGGATCGCGGTGCGGATCTTCAACCCGAGCACGACCGACGCCATTATTCTTGACGGTGCCCAGTGGCTGCTTGCTCCCAAGGATGCGCAGGGCAATCTTCACCCCGAGCTGGCGCCGGATGTTGTGAACAACTCCTGGAGCGGCGGCGCGGGACTCGACGAATGGTTCCGGCCCATGGTTCAAGCTTGGCGGGACGCGCAAATTTTCCCTGAATTTTCGGCGGGGAACAAGCGGGCTACGAATCCCGGCGGGCCTGGCTCCGTAGCCAATCCGGCCAACTATCCCGAAGCGTTCGCCACCGGTGCGACCGACATCAACAAGAACTTGGCCGATTTCTCGCTCCTCGGTCCTTCTCCTTACGGCGAGATTAAACCGGAGGTTTCGGCACCCGGGGTCAACATCCGTTCTTCCGTTCCGGGCGGAAAATATGAGGGCGGCTGGAACGGTACCTCGATGGCCGGCCCGCATACGACCGCGATTGCCGGGCTTCTGCTGCAAGCCAATCATTCCTTGACGGTAGATCAACTCGAGCAAATCCTTATGGATACGGCGACCAAGCGAACGGACAGCCAATATCCTGTCACCCCGAACAACGGATACGGTCACGGTATCGTCAACGCGCTTGATGCGGTCGGGTCCGTCCTGGAGGGAGTCGGTACGGTATCCGGCAAGGTCGTAACCGCCGGGGACGATGACGATGCTCCCGTATTGGAGCATACGCCGTTAACCCTCGTTTTCAAGGGGCTGGATGCCCGTGTGTCCGCCCGCGTGAAAGATAATGTAGCGGTGAACGCCGTCGAATTGTTTGCCAGAGTTGCAGGAACGGATCATTACACGTACATTCCGATGGAGCGCAAGTCGGGCGATAGCAAGGACGGTATCTATGAAGCGACGATTCCTGCGTTTCTGCTCGATACGAAAGGGCTGGAATATTATATCCGCGTGAACGATTACGGCAACAACGGCTTTAACAGCAGCGTGTACAAGATTCCGGTATCCAGCGGCGTTAAGCCCGGCTATTTCCAGGATTTCGAGAAAGACAATATGGGCTTTACCACCGGAGGCGAAGGGGGCGCTTGGGCTTGGGGAGTTCCGAGCAGCGGTCCGGGGAGCGCCTATTCCGGGCAAAAGGTGGTTGCCACGAATCTGACCGGTACTTATCCGGCCAGCGCCAACTCCTATTTGCTTGCCCCGCCGATCGATCTGACGGCAAGCCCGGAAGGAGCGGTGCTCTCCTTCAAGCATTGGTACGACCTGGAAAATAATATCGACTTCGGCAAAGTGTACATCGCCTCCAAGACCAGCGACGATGCCTTCGTGCCGCTGTTGACCTTCACGGGAAGCAGCGGGGGCTGGAAAACGCAGTATGTGGACTTGAAGCCGTACGCGGGTCAAGAGATTTCCTTGATGTTTAATCTGACCAGCGACGCTTCGATGCAGAAGGCGGGATGGTATATCGACGATCTTTCTATCCAGCCGCCGGATCAAACCGCCCCGGCAGCTCCTGGCAGCTTGAGCGCTTCGGCGGACCCTGTCGGCAATGTCACGCTAAATTGGACTCCGCCAGCCGATGAAGACCTGAAGCAGTACAAGGTGTACCGTTCCACGCGTTCCGGCACAGGCTATGAAGCCATCGGCACGGTAACATCGGCAACGTATACCGATACGAATACGGTGGAGAATACCACCTACTATTATGCCGTGACCGCTCAAGATTACAGCGGCAACGAAAGCGTCAAGTCGAACGAAGCCTCGCTGACCGTTCGCCGTCCCGCTATCCTGTTCAGCGATTCTTTTGATTCGAATACGGATAACGGATGGACCCACAGTGGAGCCAAGGACGAATGGGAACGGGGAGTGCCTACAGCTCCCGGACCGGCCGAAGCCGTATCCAAGCCTAACGTATGGGGAACGGATCTGGACGGAACTTACGAGAACGGCGCCGATGCCTCGCTCGTTTCTCCGAGCATCAACCTGACGAATGTGACGAATGCAACGCTGGCGTTCCAGCATTGGTTTGAAATCGAAAGCGGCTACGACTACGGCTATGTGGAAATATCCACAAACGGGGGAGACACGTGGTCCGAGCTGGGCAAATTCTCGCATAACACGAGCGGAAAGCAGTGGAGCCCCGTCTACTACAATCTGGACAAGTACACCGGGAAAGAGGTCCAAATCCGCTTCAGACTGAAGAGCGACAATACCGTATCGAAAGCCGGATGGTACATTGACAACTTCCAAGTACTGAATGTGACTACCGCCGTGCACTGCAAAAGCCGAAGCCGGTTTATGACAATCCGCTGTACAAGATCTCAAGAACCGAGAAGAGCGAGTTCAAGCCTGCGGTGAACAACGACAGCATAGGAACGGCGAGCTTGCCTGCAAGCGCAACCGTCACCGTGCTTGAGACCGGCCGTTCCGTCAAAACGGATTCTGCCACGGGACGCTACAGCTTGACTCATGTGGCCGGCAATTTCACGCTGAAGGCGGAAGCTTACGGGTACTATCCGCGGACCCAGTCTGTCACAGTTACCGATGGGACCGACGTCAAAGCCAACTTTAATCTGGAAGCCATTCCTCACGGCCTAATTAACGGCACCGTGAAGGATGAACGTACCGGTCAGCCGATTGCGGGCGCGGTCGTGGTTCTTCAGGAAGACCCCCGAGTCGCCCCTGTGACGACGAATGTCTACGGCGGTTTTAATCTGGATGTGATGGAAGGCAGCTATACGCTTTCCGTTTCGGCAA
Source organism: Paenibacillus sp. A3 (assembly GCF_001399685.1). Lineage (GTDB taxonomy): Bacteria > Bacillota > Bacilli > Paenibacillales > NBRC-103111 > Paenibacillus_G. The sequence goes on along the minus strand of NZ_JTHN01000024.1, from coordinate 24,139 downwards.
AAGATTACTATGGCAAAACGGCCAAAGTAACCGTTACTCCGAATGGCACCGTGGAGCTTCCGGTCACTCTGAAACCGTTTATCGGCTTCCCCGGTGAAATTGCTTACGACGATGGCACGCCCGAGAATGCCAGAGCTTTCAATGCGGCCAACAATGCCTGGGCCGTCCGGATGACGCCGGAGTCCGGGTCCGCGCAAGTGACGGGCGTATCGCTCCGCTTCTGGAACACGGAATGGCCGCAGCCGGGCGGGACGGCGTTCCAATACGCCATTTATGACGCTTCCGGCGCCGGTGGGGCACCCGGACGTCAGCTTGCGGGTCCGTTCGATGGCACCGCGCTTCGCAACAATCAATGGACGACGCTGGAATTGGCTGAGCCCGTCACCGTGCAGGGCGACTTCTATGTCGTCTATATCCAGACGTTGGCCAATCCGAATACGCCCGGACTTGCAACCGACGAGAGCGGTCAAAATGCATTGCGCAGCTGGCAGCGTGTCGGCGGCGCGTGGAGCGCTTCTCCCAAAGAAGAGGGGAACTATATGATCCGCGCGGTCGTTCGCTATCCGGTGAACGCTCCTGTCATTACGGCGCCTGCCGATGATTTCTACACGAAGCAGCCGACCGTAGCCGTCACAGGAACTTCTCCGGCGGACGGAGCGACCATCCGGTTGTATAACGGAACGGAAGCGGCCGGAGCCGCCATCGTACAGAACGGACAGTTCAGCTTGACCGCCCAGCTTAAGCCCGGGGCAAACCTGCTGAGCGCCGAAGCGGTCGTAGGCGGCAAGGCGACGGACCGTTCGGAACCCGTCACCGTCACGCTGGACCAGACACAGCCGGAATTGGCCGTTCTCTCTCCGGTAGAGGGAGCAAGAACCAATAGTGAGGTGCTTCACGTTACGGGGACGGCGACCGACCAGTTCCTCAGCACGCTGACGGTGAACGGGCAGCGGGCCGAGATTGGCAACGACGGCGCTTTCGCTCATCGTATTTTGATCAATCCAGGCCAGAACCTTGTGACGGTAACGGCTAAAGACCTTGCTGACAATGAAACGACGGTCACCCGTGCCGTGTACGTCGATCTGTCCTTGCCGAAAATCAATAATCTTTCGCCTGCAGCCGATGTTCGTCTTACTGCAGGACAGCCGCTTCATGTATCCTTCGACAGCGCGCCCGGCCTGAATGCCTCTTTCCGCGTCGAATTGCCGCTTCTGCTGAGCAGCAAGGCGCGAAACGAGATTCCGTTGACGGAAACGAGACCGGGACACTACGAGGGAACTTATCAGACACCGTCGTCCTTAGTACTTAACGGCGGAGTCGTCGTTGTCCGCGTCTGGGATCGGGCGGGCAACCAAGCGGAATTCGAAGCGCCTGGCAAAGTGTACGTAACCGGCACCCAGCCTCCGGCCAATGTGCCGCCGGTCGCAGCCATTTCGGCGCCGGATACAGCGAAGAAGAAGCAGCAGGTTACGTTTAACGGCTCTGCGTCCCGCGATGCGGATGGGAAAATCGTCCGTTACGAATGGCGTTTCGGCGACGGTGGAACGGCCACCGGCGTCAAAGCGAAGCACCGTTTTACCACGGCTGGAACTTATACGGTGCAGCTGACCGTCACCGACGATAAAGGGGCTCAAAATACGGCGGTGCACAAAATTACGATCAAGTAAGCCGAAGGTACTCAGGCTTTATGCAAATGCTTGCAGGTTGAATGACCGAAAGCGAAAGACCTCTGCGGTTAAGGCCGCAGGGGTCTTTTTTTGCACGAACGGACCGGCGGTATTTACGTCGGTTTGCCACATGTTACGCCGTTTGGTAAAATATATACGAACAATCATTCGTGTTCGATCAAATGATTTTCGACCGTACCAAATGACTCCACGACCAACGAAATGGGGAACAGCGATGAACAACAAGACAAAGGCGACTTGGATGCTTGCTGCGGCATTGTCTCTCATGCTTGCAGCTTGCAGCAGTGAGCGCGCCGCCGAGCCGCCCGCGCCGACCGAGTCGCCGAAACCGGCCGAAACACCGAAGCAGACCGATTCCAAGAAGCCGGTCGAATCCAAGAAGCCATCCGCTTCGTCGGGCGATTCTTCGGTTGTCCCGGCCCCGCCGGCGACTTCCGTCAACTCGGAGTCAGCCAAGGACGCGAAAGCGGAGAAAGAGACGAAAGAAGCAAAAGCTAAAGAAACAAAAGAGACGAAAGAAACGAAAGCGACGAAGGACAAACCGAACACGTCCGAGCCTGCGGACAAGCAAAGCCAGACGTCCGGTGCGACAGGAGCTGTCAACGATAACGGCAAAGCAGGCGCATCCGGACCGAAAAATCCGGCCGCAGCCGTCACGGGCGGCAAAACGAAGGAACCGCCGGCAGCAGGAACCGGAGACCGCAAGGCGCTCTCGTGGTATTACATGAAGAAGCCCAAAGGCCAGGTCCCGAATTTCCCGGCGGAGACGAAAAACTACACGAAAGACATGAAGGCGCTCTGGGTCGGGACCGGGAAAAAAGTATATTTGACCATCGATACCGGCGGTCCGCTTGGAGATATCGATACGTTGGTCAAGTCGCTGAAGGACAACAAGGTGAAGGCGAATTTCTTTATCGCGGGCTACAACGTAAAGAAAAATCCCGATTTCATCCGGACGCTTGTGGCCGACGGGCATCTGATCGCCAACCATACGATGACGCATACGGATATGAATACGCAAACCGACGAGCAGATCCGCAAAGAAATCGAAGATTACGAGAAGCTTTATAAAGATGTGACCGGGAAGGACATCCAGCCATATTTTCGTTTTCCGTACGGCCGCTATAATATGCACTTATTGAAAATGGTATCCGATATGGGGTACACGTCCGTCTTCTGGTCTACGGCCATGCGCGACTGGGAGCCCCGCAAGAACGGGGCGGAGGACCCCTACAACGACATCATGAACAATTTGCATGACGGCAACATTATTTTAATGCACCAAGGTTCGCCGGAAAACATCCAGGCGCTGGATAAAATCATCAAAGCCGTCAAAAAAGCGGGCTACGAGTTTGCGCTGTTAAGCGATATCGAGCCTCCGAAGTAGTTTTCGTCCGGCACGCTCCGTTTTGAGCCGCGACCCGCCTCAGGGCGGGTTTTATTTTTGGCCGGGGTCTGTTAAGATAAAATGATCCGAACGGCGGAACAAGCCGAACCGGACACCTTTCCTTTTCGCCCTACATACCATAAACCTAGAAGTGAACAGACCAACATAAAGGAAGCGAATAACCGTGCAGCAAGCGATAGCCATATTGGATTCAGGAGTCGGCGGATTGACGGTGGTCAAAGAGGTCATGCGCCAACTGCCGCAGGAGAAAATCGTTTATTTCGGAGATACCGCCCGGACGCCTTACGGACCGAGGCCGGCCGAGGAGGTTACTCGCTTCACGCATCAGATCGTCGATTATTTGCTTCAGTTTCACCCCAAAATGGTGGTCATCGCCTGCAATACGGCAACGGCCGTCGCCTTGGAGGAGATCCGCGCCAGATTGGCCGTTCCCGTGGTCGGCGTCATTCATCCCGGAGCCCGGGCAGCGATTAAAATGACCCGCAACCAGAAGATCGGCGTTATCGGAACGATCGGAACGATCCAAAGCAATGCTTACGAAACCGCGCTGCGTCAAATTTCACCTCACATTGAAGTCGTGAGCCGGGCTTGTCCTTTGTTCGTGCCTTTGGTCGAGAAGGGCGTATTTCACGGTGAACAAACCCGGCGGGTTGTCGAGGAATCGCTCTGCGAGCTGAAGGAAACCCCGATGGATTGTCTGATTCTCGGATGCACGCATTACCCGTTCCTTGCGGACACGATTGCTTCGGTCATGGGACCGAATGTCACTTTGATTAACTCGGCGGAGGAGACCGCGCGGGAAATCAGCACGATCCTGTATCACAAGGGAATGCTGGCGACCTCCAATAAGCTGCCGGTTCATCAGTTTTTTTGCAGCGGAGATCCGTGGATGTTCAAGATGATTGCGCAAGGATGGCTGAACGAACAAATCAGAGTGACGCCCGTCGTCTGGCAGGTTCCGAATATTATTTAGTTCTCCGGCATATGCATTAGCGAACCCCGGGCCTTCGCGTCCGGGCAGTGAGCTGAGGAGGGCTGTCGGATGACATTTCCTTACGTCGTCAGACGCGGAGATACGCTCCATCGGGTCGCACGACGGTACGGTATGAACGTGACGGCGCTTTATGGGGCGAATCCGCATTTAATGGAGCACAGCTATTTGTATCCCGGCCAAGTCGTCCACATTCCCGTAAGAACGACGAGCCGCTATGTCATTCAAGCGGGGGACACGTTGTGGGATCTGGCCCTGCGGTTCAATATTTCGTTACCGGAGCTTCAGTCGGCCAACCCCGATGCGGACCCGCGTCGTCTGCGGATCGGACAAACCATCGTGCTTCCCGTAAGCAAAGGCTTGACGATTGTCGAAACGGACGTGGAGTACGATTATGCGGAGCTTGTGGATGATTTGGACCGGCTGCTGGATACGTATCCTTTCCTGGAAATGACAGTCATCGGTCAATCCGTGCTCGGAAAAGATATTCCGGCGGTGCGCATCGGCACCGGCCCGCGGGAAGTGCATTATAACGGGGCATTTCATGCGAACGAATGGATTACGTCGCTGCTGCTGATGAAATTCATCGAGGATTATGCATCGGCCTATGCGGGGGGAAAGCCGCTGCGCAACCGGGATATGACCGCACTGTATGAGCAAACCTCGCTGTGGGTCGTGCCTATGGTCAATCCGGATGGCGTAGAGCTTGTGCAGCAAGGGGTTACGCCGGAGCATCCTTATTATGAGGAACTGCTCCGATGGAATTACGATTTGCAGCAGTTTTCCCGCTGGAAAGCGAACATCCGCGGCGTCGATCTGAACGACCAGTTTCCGGCCCATTGGGAGGCGGAGCGCGATAGGCGGGAGGTGGCCGGTCCGGGTCCGCGGGACTACGCGGGGCCTGCACCGCTGTCCGAGCCGGAAGCCCAGGCGATGGAGGCGTTCACCCAGGGGCATTCGTTTCGCCTGGTGATGGCGTTTCATACGCAGGGCAGGGAAATTTATTGGAACTACCGGGGGCAGGAACCGCCGGAAGCCGAAGAAGCGGCAAGCCGGCTGGCGAAGGCGAGCGGCTATCGGGCCGTCAAGCTGACAGGCAGCGATGCCGGCTATAAGGATTGGTTCATTCAGGAGTTCGGCCGCTTGGGCTTCACCATCGAAGCGGGAATCGGCATCAACCCTCTTCCGATCGAACAGTTTCCACAAATGTACGACGAGGCGATCGGCATCATGCTGGAAGGGTTGAAGCTGTAGAGGCTGCTCCAGCGTCATGAAATAAACAAGTGCTTCCGCAAAGGATACACCTGAGGCGGAAGCACTCCTTTTCGTTTTACTTCAAAAGCTTCAAAAATTCGCGCATGAATCCCGGCAGATCCGGCCAGGCATGCCCGGTGACGAGCTTTCCGTCCACATGAAGCGTGTCCGGGCCATAGGTGGCGCCGAGGCGCTCGATATCCGGCCGGCAAGCCGTATACGCGGTCATGGTGCGGCCCTTGAAATAGCCGTAGTCCGGAAGCGAGGCGAACACTTGAGCCGCATGACATATGGCTCCGACCGGCTTGTTGGCTTCAAGAAAATGAGCGATGATGCGGGGGACATTGGCATCGGAACGGATGTATTCCGGCGCCCGGCCGCCCGGTATGATCAGCCCGTCGTATTCGGACGGGTCCACTTCCGCAAAGGCGATATGAGACGGAAGCCGGTGACCGAGCTTCTCCGTATAGGTCTCCCAACCTTCGACGAAATCGTGCACAACGGTGTGAAGCGTCTTCTTCACAGGCGAGGCGATGACCGCTTCATACCCTTCCTCCAACAGCCGGTAGTACGGGTAATACACCTCCAATACTTCAACTGCGTCTCCTGTCAGTACAAGTACTTTCTTGGACATGGTATCACTCCTTGGTAAAGGTTGGAATGTCACTCTATCATTATGCTGGATGGGGGAAGAGCTGTAAACGGGTTGAAATTGTCGGGATTTGTCGAATTGTTTCAGGATTGCCGAAAGATGGTGTATACTGTAGAGAGAGGCCATTCGTACAAGAAAGGGGGCGATTCGTCATGTGGAAGCGATTGTGGTCACTGCGGCATTGGGGTCATGTATTCCGCCGAATTCTCCCGCTGCTGCGCTCGCCCAAAGTGCCGATAGGGGAAAAGTTGCTGTTCTTCGTCCCTGCGCTCGTGTATTGGATTATGCCCGATGCGCTGCCATTGATTCCGTTGGACGATATCGCCGTTACGATGCTGCTCATGAACTGGTTCACCGACCGGGCGGAGCGCAAATACGGCGCCACCTAGACCTAATCAATACAACAAGGAGCTGCCCGCGGGCAGCTCTTTTCTCCCTCTATAGAGGATGTTATTTGCTCTTCGGAAGCTCCGGCTCGTACTCCTCCGCCGGCATGCGGATCCATTTTTTCAAATAGCCTTGCTCGTACAGCGCTTTGATCAGGATGATGAGAATCGGCGACAAAATCAGTCCGGCCACGCCGAACAGAGACAGCGACACGATCATGAAGGAAAGCATCGTAAAAGCGGAAACCCCAAGCGAATCGCCCGTAATTTTCGGCTCCAGGATTTGCCTTGCGGAGATCACGACCCCGAGCAGAACGGCGAGCCAGATGGCCAGCGTCGTTTGGCCGACGACAAGCAGGTAGATGATCCACGGAATGAACAGCGTCGAGACGCCGAGCAGCGGCAGCACGTCGAAGATGGCGGCCAGCAGCGCAACGGAAAACGCATTTTTGATATTCATGACGAGCAGCGCGATGAAGATGACGGCAAACGTCACGCTGATCAGCTTGGCCTGCGCCTTGATATAGGTGACGATGCCGATCAGCACGTTTTCGCGGAGGAAGTGGAACGCTTTCTTGAACGTGTTGGGCGTCTTGTCCTCCGCAATCCGCTTCCAGGATTCGATTTCGATGCTTAGAAAATAGGCAAGAATGATCGCAATGACGAAGTTCACCACGAAAGTCGAAAAGGACGTAAGGACCGTAAACGTGCTGGTCAGGAACGAGCGGACGATTTCGGTCGTTTTTTTCGCGATTTCCGCCGAATACTCCTTCGCTTTATTCACGATCTCGGCCGTCGGCAGCGTGCCGAAGCGGTCTTGCAAAGTGTCCGTCTGCTTGGCGATTTCCTGTGTCAGCACCGCGGCGTATTCGGGCAGCTTGTCTTTCAGGTTGACGATCTGGCTCGTGAAGATGACCCCGGCGCCGGTAATCGCCCCCAGGATGATGAGCACGAAAATAATCGTCGAAATCGCGGACGCGATCGCCTTCTTGATGCCCCTGCGGTGCAGGAAGCGCGCGAACGGCTCAATAATCATGTAAACGATAAAAGCAAGGAAGATCGGGGTCGCAATGCGATACAGGTAACTGAAGACGAACATGAACAGATACACGGTAATCACAAGCAAAGCGATGTCGAAGATCGTTTTGTAATATTTGCGGTAAAAAGAAATCATAGGGTCACCTCGGATTCTTAGCGGGTCAGCACCATTTGGCCGCCCACAGCTTCATTTCTTTTAGCATTCGGTGCAAAACCTCGCCTTTGGGCATCAGCGTGTATTTGACCGTGACGGGGACGATCAATGACATCTCGTCTCCTCGTTTTCCATTCGTGCGTGAGTTCATATACCTGTAATCATATCAGAAAGGGGCGGCTTCTTACCAGCATTTGTGAACCGGCAGCGGAAGGTTGCTTTCGTTCCCGGGTTTATATACAATAAGGGGAAAATGCTTATTAGTGGGAGATGTGCCTGAACATGAAATGCAAAATTTCGCGCAATGCCGCCAAGGTGCTTTTGGCTGAGATGGAACAAGAGGAAAACAAAGAATTGAAGCTTCGCGTATATGTAACGCACAAGCACGGCGATCATGCGCACTACGGACTCGGAATGGACACGCCTACGGAGAATGACGTGGTCGTAACTACCGACAGCGGAATCGACGTTATTTTGCAGAAGGACGAGCCGCTGCTGGACGGCGTGCGCGTCGACTACTTCTATTTGCCGGAGGAAGGCTTTGCGGTCACCAATCCGAGCAAAGGCAACCACGGCGACCATTAATCCGCCGCTAGGGTGTCTCAGAAAGGATAACTCCGCATGGCCAACGATATTCGCGTCTGCGACAAATGCAAGCATATGAGAATGAAAACCGCGCTGCCGAAGCTGCAGAAGCTGGCGCCTGACGCCGACATCAAGGTCGGCTGCAAGTCCTATTGCGGCCCGTGCTCGCGGTTTGCCTTCATTTATATTAACGGCCGGTACGTGACCGGCGCAACGGAAGACGAAGCGATTGAGAAAGCGAGCAAGTATATTAAGAAGAAATGACGGACGAACCTCCTGACGCAGCTTGCGGCCGGGAGGTTTTTCTTATCTTAACAAAATCTTCATATGCCCTTTACATCGTCAAAACAATCGGGAACTATGCTAGGAAAAGTGAGTCCAAGAACCTAGTATGATTCGCCGGAGGGGTATCGTCATGATGAAACGTTGGTTGAAAAAGAGAAAATGGCTGGTCCTGTCGCTTGCCGCAATGACGCTCATGGGAGCGCAAACCGCAGCAGCCGCGGAAGGCGGTATGGAAGCGATCGGCACGAAGTTCGGTATCTGGTCGGGCGGTAAAGAAGTGAAGACGGACAAGGCTCCCGTCCTGATCGACGGCAGTACCTATGTCCCGCTGCGCGCGCTGGGAGAAGCGCTCGGCAAGCAGGTGGAATGGAACGAATGGACGCAGTCGATCCGGCTGAAGGAGATGCCGAAGGTCGCCGCTGTGCACGAGTGGAAAAATCCGGGGACGCTAGTCGGCAGTCTGAAAGAAGGCGGCTTCTCGGGGCTGGTCCATCTGCCGGGCGACCCGGCCGACGTGTTCTATACGCTGGCCGACCGCGGGCCGAACGGCGAGTTCGGCAAGGACAAGCTGCGCACGTTCCCGAACGAGGCGTATGTGCCGCGCATCTACAAGATTAAAGCGGCTGGCGGAACGATCGAAGTGCTCGAAACGATCAAGCTGCATTTGCCGGCAGGGAAAACGGACAAGTTCAGCAAGACGGCGGAGCTCACCGGTCTGCCGAACGCGGAAGGCAGCGACGAAGTTCCGTACGACGGCAGCGGCACGAAGAAGCTGGCTTACGATCCGGACGGGCTGGACCTCGAAGGCATCGCCTATAACCCGGTGGACGACACGTTCTGGCTGTCGGACGAGTACCGTCCTTCCGTGCTGCAGGTGAAGCGCGACGGTACGGTTGTCGGACGGTACGTGCCGCAGGGAGCGAAGGAGCAATTGGTTGCCGCGGGCGCGCAAACGGAGATCTATGACATTTTGCCGGCGGTGTACGCGAAGCGGATTCCGAACCGCGGCTTCGAAGGCGTCACGATTTCGCCGGACGGCAAATATTTGTACGCTTCGATCCAAAGCCCGATGGCGGTTCCGGACAAAAAGACGGGCGAGGCGTCCCGCAATATGCGCATCCTGAAGATGGATCTGGCCGCCAAAAAAGTCGTCGGCGAATATTTGTACATCGCGGAGAACGCCGATTCGTTCACGAATGTGAAGCAGAAGGACGTCGTCATCAGCGACTTGTCCGCCTTGAGCACCGATGTGCTGCTGGTGGACGAGCGCGATAAAAACAGCGGCAAGGAAGCGCAAATCAAGCGCATTTACCGGGCGGACTTCTCGGCGGCGACCAACCTGCTCGGGACGGAGCACAGCGACAATCTGGAGAAGCTGACGCTGGCGCAAATCAAGGAAAAAGGCATCGTGCCGGCCGGCAAGGAACTGATCGTGGACGTGGCGAAGCTGGGCTATCCGCACGAGAAGCTGGAAGGGCTCGCGGTCGTGGACAAGCAGACGATCGCCGTTGTAAACGACAACGATTTCGGCGTGGACGGCTACGACGACAGAGGCCAGCTGAAGGTGAACGGCAACCCGACGCAAATGTACCTCATCCAGGTCGGCGAAGAGTTAAAATAAAATCGTCAGTGCAGAAAGAGCTCGTCCAGGCGGACGGGCTCTTTTTCCGTCACGCCATAATTTTTTGCCGAATGTCTGGGCAGGCTCGACCAATTGCTGTATAATGAAATCCGGTTTCATTCCATGGCTAATTTTACCGAAGGTTTAAATATACCGGGGGTTATATACGGAGAGAAGGTCGGTACGATGTTCGCAGCTGTAAAGTCTCGTTTGCTTCATTTCTTACGCGAGTATCATCCGATCGTGCATGTGCTGCTTGTAGGAACCGCTCTGGCGCGGATCGCTTCGTCCATGAGCATGCCGTTTCTGGCCATTTATTTGTCGCGGGAGTCGGGGCTGCATCCGATCACGATCGGCGCGATCATCGGCATCGGCTCGCTTGCCGGCATGGCGGGCGGCTTCGTCGGCGGAGCTTTGTCCGACCGTCTGGGACGCAAGTTCATCATGATGGTTGCCTTGATCGGCTGGGTGATCGTCTTTGCCGGCTTTGCGCTTGCCAAATCGCCGCTGCTCTTCATGCTGTTCAATATGCTGAACGGGCTCTGCCGTTCGCTCTACGAGCCGGTATCGCAAGCGCTGATGGCCGACGTGACGGTGAAAGAAAAGCGGCTTAACGTCTTCACGTTGCGTTATCTGGCGATCAATGTCGGCGTAGCCGTCGGACCGCTGCTCGGCGCCTACTTCGGCATGTTTGAAGCCTGGCTGCCGTTTCTGGTTACAGCCTTCGTTTATTTGACCTACGCGGGTTTGCTCTATGCGCTGCTGCAGGCGTTCGGCATTCGTCAGATCGAAGGCGAGCACCGCAGCGGGGTGACGGTCCGTTCGGCTTGGCGGGTCATCGCGAGCGACCGCGTGTTCCGTTATTACATTGCAGGCGGAATCATCGGCGCGATCGGCTATTCGCAGATGATGTCCACTCTGTCACAATACGTGCAGCAAAGCGTAGCCGACGGGGCGACTCTGTTCGCACTGTTGATGACGATCAATGCGGTGACGGTCGTCCTGCTGCAGGTGCCGCTGTCGAAAATGTTCGAAAGCCGCGGTCCGATGGCGGCCATTGCGGTAGGCGGTCTCATGTTTGCGCTCGGGGATATCGGCTATGCGGTCTCTGCCGGCTGGATCGGATTTATGATCTCCATGGTTTTGTTCACCATCGGGGAAGTGCTGAATTTTCCGGCAACGAACATGCTGATCGACCGATTGGCGCCGGAGGGCATGCGGGGCACGTACTTCGGCGCGCAGTCGTTTACGAATCTCGGGCATTTTCTCGGTCCTTTGGCGGGCGGCGTGCTTTTGTCGGAATGGGGAGGCGGTCCGCTGTTCTCTGTGATGGCAGTCGTAACGGTGGGAGGAATATATTTTTACTGGAAAGGCCAGCAAGTCTATAAAATGTTTCATAATTCACATGAAAATCCATGAAAATAGGCCGTAAGAACTATGTATTCTGCAGGGTTGATCTTTTATCCTAAGAGATGAGATTCAATCATACACAAAAAGACAATTTTCGAGCGTGCTCGATAAAGGCAAACCGGGCGAAGGCCCGCGGGCGCAAAGCATAGGAGCTTAGGCGCCGAGGTTGCGTGATGCCAGCCAGTTTACCGAAGGCACGGAGACGCGCGATGATAGATGCGGACTCCCGTACCGTCAACGGAGAGTCTTTTTGTTTGCATATAAAGGAGCGAGAACGGATGGCAGATCAGAGCCAAGGACGGAGCATCATGACGAAGCAAGGCTTCTATACGAAAGTGGGCAACGATTTCGTCGGCGTTTTTTTGTCGAGCGAAGGCCCGAAAATGTTCATTAATCGCGAGGTGTACGAGCTCGCATCCTCATGCTGGGACGTCGAAATGGTTAAAGGGCGCAGCCGGCAGGTCATTACGTTTTATTGGCGCGGCGAAGTGAAGCTTTCCGTACGGTGCGAAGCGGACAATGAAGTCTTCATGTCGCTCTTCGATTATTGGAGCTGCCGGGCGCAGGACCTTCGTCACGCCTAGAGGCCGCTTGCCGATCCCGAATCTCTCTTCCGAATAGGCACTCGCCCCGGTCGTGGTGCATACGATGCTTGTAGCACATGACGGCTTACCGGCCGACGGGGAGGCAGAGACAGGGATGGCAACGGATTTCGAGACATCCGCGGCGTTCGAACACCGGTTCTGGCTGCAGGTGATGGGAGATCATGCTCGGTTTATTAAAGATTCGCTTTCTGCGGACGAATCCGAAGAGGTGACGCGGGCCCGGGCGATGATCGCGGCCTTCGACGGTCTGCTGCAGCGCGCCCGCAAGACGCAAGAGCGCGAGCGGCTGAGCGAGATTACGCGGGAGGCGTACCGTTTGACCCAGCAATTGCGCAGCTACAAGCTGCATCTGCTGCAGAGACAATTGATCGGGAAGATCACGATCGGACTGTCGGCTTCTTTTCTGAACCATATGGTGAACGAGGCGGAGGAATATTTGCGGGTATTGGGGAGTTTGCTTTCCGGTCAACCGGCCCCCGTGTTCCATGAGCTTCATCATCATCTGGTTTGGCTGCAGGACGCCTATGGGCATGCGAGCTCGATTGCAGGCGATCTCGATATGGCGGAATCGCGTTTGACCGAGATGGCCCGGACGTTCGATCAGCATTTTCGCGAGTTTTATTTGAAGGCGGTCGAGCTGGCCGGATATTTGCGCGCGAACGTGAAGAAGTTTCCCGCCTTGGCGCGTTTCGGCAAGGAAGTGGAGCTCGAGATGGCGCTGTTCATGCAGTTTTTGCGGGAGCTGGAAGAGCTTCGGCTTAGCAAACAGGCGCTCGGAACGCTGTCTCCTTTAATGGCCGATCATATGTCGCGCGAGGAATGCTACTATCTGACGAAGCTTGCTCAAGTAGCGCAGCATAAAGAGCCGGTCTGCGACCCGGCCCGTCCCCGCGTCGAGACTTAGCGCGAACGAATCGAATAAATCCTTACAAGGCCCCAAGCTGAATCTTTCGCTCCGGTCTCGCAAGGATTTTTTGCTTTTTTCCAAAAAGGGGGCAGGGAGGTTAAAGCGGCAGGCAAATGGAAATATTGGAAGGTATCGTTCAAGACATTGTTGACAACATTCATCGGCCAACCCGATGAAGTTGCAACGGAGGACTGATACCCCATGGCCGAGGAACAATCCATCCTGCTGTTGATGTGGATCGCCAGCGTGCTGCTGCTCTGTATGACCGGGCGCCGACGTGTGAGAGCGACCGTGCTTCTAATCTTTATCTTTCAAACGCTGACCTGGTTGTTGAGTTTAGTGCTTACAAGCTTGTCCTTCTTCGAATTTCCGGTGCGGGAATTGCCGAGGGCGACGGCAATTAATTTCACGTTTGAGTTTATTCTGTTTCCGGCCTATTCCGTCTGGTTTCACTATACGTATCCCGAGCGGAAAAGCACGGTTCATCAGATCGGGCATTATGTGCTGTTTGCCACAATTTTCGTCGTATTTTACAGTGTAATGGCCCGTTTTACTTCACTTGTGAAATTACACGCTTCGCCGTTTTGGCTGTATCTTACCTTTTCAAGCGCCCTTTATATTACCCGACGGGTGTACTTGTGGTTCGTTCGGGAGGAACCGGGAAAGTCTGTCGCAGGCTTATCGGAGAAACGGTTATGAGCAGATTCATCGAGCAGTGGATTCTTGTCTTTGTCTGGGGGATGACGCTGGCTTCCCTTTTGTTCATTCCGAGGGACAAGTACCGCAACGCGCTTACGGTTTTTTTATTTAAGCAGTGCATCACGTGGCACCTCGGACTTCTTGTGGTCGAGTGGGGATGGATTGCCTATCCGGTCCGGTTATTCTGGAAGGTGAATGCCACCAGCTTCACATTCGAATATTTCGTCTATCCGGTCATTTGTATTTTCTTTATGCTGTATTATCCCGAGCGCCGGGGCGGATGGGTGAAGCTCGCGTATTACGCGGCGTTTACGACCGGAATCATGGTGCCGGAATACGTGATCGAGCGCTGTACCCGGCTTATCGATTACTTGCACTGGACCTGGTATTGGAGCTGGATCAGCTTGTTTCTCACGTTCGGGGTGTCCCGATTGTTCTACGTCTGGTATTTTAAGCCGGTACGGCCGGCAAAAATCAAGCCCTGAGCTTATTGCTCAGGGCTTGGGTTCGCTTCCCGGTCCTTGCGCCATGCGTATAAGCCGCCGGGTGCGAAATACTGGTACAATTGGCATTCGATCCGTCCGTTAAACAGCTTCCGCTTCTTGTCTGCCGGCCGGTTCACGTAGTGCTCGAACTGCTTGGCCGGGGTCAGGACAAAAGCGGACCAGGTGGGGAGCTGCGCATACAAGTGTCCGAAATCGCGGACGGCGCGTTCCGCTTCGCTCCGGTCGCCCAGTCGTTCGCCGTAAGGAGGGTTCGTAATGATGCAGCCGTAATCCCCTTGCGGCCGCGCTTTGGCTACCGGCAGCGTCTGCAGGCTAAGCTCCTTGGCCAATCCGGCCGCTTTGGCCGACGCTTGGGCAACCTCGATCGCGCTGCGGTCGATGTCCGAACCGGCGATCTGCAGCGGCACGTCGTCGCGCACGAGGTCGTACGCTTCTTCGCGCGCTTCCTGCCACAACGACTCGGGGACGAGCGGCCACGCCTCCGCATTGAAGCTGCGTCTCAGGCCCGGCGCCAGATTCCAGCCGATCATGGCCGCTTCGACCGGGATCGTCCCGGAGCCGCAGAACGGATCGTACAGCGGACGCTCCGGCTGCCAGCGGCTGATCAGGATCATGGCGGCCGCCAGCGTTTCCTTCAGCGGCGCTTCGGTGACCAGCTTGCGGTAGCCGCGCTTGTGCAGCCCGGGGCCCGTCGTATCGAGCGTAATCGTCGCGATATCGTTCAGCAGCGCGACCTCGATAACGAAGCGACCGCCCGTTTCGCGGAACCATTCGGTCCCATAGCGCAGCTTCATGCTTTCGACGACGGCTTTCTTCACGATGCCCTGACAGGCGGGAACGCTGGACAGCTGCGATTTATGCGAGCGTCCTTCGACCGGAAACTCGCCGTCCTCGGGAATCCATTCCGGCCAAGGCAGCGCTTTGACGCCTTCAAACAGCTCGTCGAAGGTGCGCGCCGGGAACTGTCCCATTTTGACCAACACGCGGTCCGCGGTCCGCAGCCACAGGTTCGCCCGGGCGATCGCCAGCGCGTCTCCGACGAACGTGACGCGGCCGTTCTCAACCGTCACCTGATCGTATCCGAGGTCGCGGACTTCCCGGGCGACAACGGCTTCCAGGCCCATGGGGGCGGTAGCAATCAATTCAATGGTGTTCGATGTCAACGCTTGCTCACTCCTTGGAAAAGCCATACAATAAACTAGTATAGGCGATTGGCCCCGATTATACAACGGCGGCGGGAACAAAGGTAAGGAACGGTACAGCCGTACGCCCTACGAGGACCAAACGGAGGAGGAAGAACGGAGATGACGGAGATGCCATTATCGGCGGAAGCGTATTTGGAAGGGTTATTCGAGCTCGATGCGGAGCTTGAGCGGGTGCAGGAAGGCATCCGGGAGAACGGGATGCCGGAAATTTCGATCGCGCCGGGGTACGGGCGGCTGCTGACGATGCTCACGCGGCTCGTTTGCGCGGAGCAGGTGCTGGAGATCGGGGCGCTGGGCGGCTACAGCGGCATTTGCTTGGCGCGCGGCCTGTCCGACGGCGGCAAGCTGGTATCGCTGGAGCTGAAGCAGGAGTATGCGGACTTGGCGCACAAGCACTTGCGCGAAGCCGGGCTCGGCGACAAGGTCGAATACAGGATTGGCGAGGCGTTGGATAGTTTGGAGGCGCTGTCGGCGGAAGGACGGCGGTTCGACCTGTTCTTCATCGATGCGGACAAGGGCAACTATCCGAATTATTTGGAATGGGCGATCAAGCTGGCCCGGCCGGGCGCGCTCATCCTTGGCGACAACTTGCTGATGCGCGGTAAGACGACCGATCCGGAGCAGACCGGCAACGCCGTGACGAAGATGCGCCAATTTAACGAAAGCATAGCGCGCGATCCGCGTCTGGAAGGCGTGCTGCTGCCGGCGTATGACGGCCTCGCCATTGCGAGAGTGCGGGGATAGAGGCGGACAGGTGAAAATATAGACATATAGCGAAGAGACGGGTTCCCGTGGTCGTGGCGACGAGGGAAAGCCGTCTCTTTTGTCTGTAAAACCTCCGCTTTAAGCTCCTGTCCCCGTACCTCGATAGCCGAGCTCGTGCGATATGGCGCGTGTAATCCCCACCACTTCTTGAATCCACTGTTCATGGTACGGCAGCATACGATCGGTCGGGCCGATTACGCTGACGGACGCAATGGCTTTCCCGTCGGCATCGAAGATCGGCGCTGCGATCCCGGTCGCGCCGACATTGCGCAGGTTCGAGCTCAGCTCGTATCCGTTCATCCGGATGTCCTGCAGCCTGTATTTCATCGTCTCTGCGTCGGTAATCGTATACGCGGTATACGTTTTCAATTGATCCCCCAGCACATCGTTGATGAAAGCGTCGTCCCGGTAAGCCAAAATGGCGCGTGCCGCCGAGGTGGCGTACATCGGAAACCGCCGGTGCTCCTCCGCATTGAAGCGGATCGGATACTGCGAGTCGATTTTATCGACATAAATGGCATCTTGACCGTCAATGACGCACAGCGTGACGAGCTCCTTGGTCTTATCCGAGAGCTGGGCAAGAAACGGTCTGGCGAAATCGACGAGATTGTGATTTTTCAGCACCTTGTTGCCGAGCTCCAGCAGCGTATAGCCGAGCGAATACTGCTTGGTTGCGGGATTTTGCTTGATAAAACCTTCGCTTTCGAGCGTCATCAGCAGCTTGTGCACCGCACCCTTGGATAGCTCCAGCTTGCGGCTCAAATCACTCACGCCGAGCTCTTTCGGTGAATCGAGAAATAATTTCAGCAGCTTGCAGCCGTTTTTGACAGACGATAAATGGTTGTCCATAGCCTTCATGCTCCTTACCGTCGTAAAGTTGAAGGACGGTTTGAAATGTAGAGTAAGTGTAACATAAACCGGGCAATTTTCCCAGAATTCGCTTTCATATGTGAGAAAACATAACATTGAAAACGTTTTAATAAAAATAAACTATTGCGCTTTATCCAAGTTACGTGCTAAAATCTCCTTGTGTTTCTCGTATAGTAAACGATGTTCACGTATAGTGAACGATACCACACCTGAGGAGGAATTTCAATGAACAAAAAAATGGGGGTTCTAGCGGTATTGACGCTTTGCGGCTCGCTGCTCGCAGCATGCGGATCAGGGAAGCCGGCGGCATCGGGTGAAGCGGGGCAAGATCAAGCCGGCGGCACGAAGCCGGAGAAGCAGCTCGTGGTGTCCGGAAACGGAGCTACGGTAGAGCAAATGATGAAGGACGATGTGTTCAAAAAATTCAATGAAAAATATCCCGATGTGAAGCTCACTTATGTATCCGGCGTCGCGACCGAAATCGTAGCCAAAGTGAAAGCGCAAAAAGGCGCTCCGCAAATCGACGTGACCGTGATCGAAGCGGGCGAGCAGGAAGCCGGCCGTGCGGAAGGGCTGTGGGAGCCGTTGAACGATAAAGACGTTCCGTCCATGAGCAAGGTTTCTCCCGAGCTGAAAGTGAAGGACAACAGCGGCGTAGCGGTCAACTTTACCCCGATGGGCATTTCTTATAACGCGGAAATGGTCAAGTCCAAGGGCCTTCCGGTGCCGGAGTCGTGGAACGATCTAGCCCGCCCGGAGATGAAGGGGAATTTGACGCTCAGCGAAATTTCCAGCAATTTCGGCCGTTCCGCGCTGATCATGCTCGCTTATGCAAACGGCGGCTCGGAGAAAAATATGGAGCCCGGTTTTAAAAAGTTGGAAACGGTTGCGGGTTATATGCCGACCTTCGCCAAGAGCGCAGCGCAGCTGCAGCAAAACCTGCAAAACAAGACGGCCGCCTATACGGCTTGGACGATGGCGCGCAGCCTGGTGCAGAAAGACGCCGGCCTCGATCTCGAATTCGTCATCCCGAAGGAAGGCGCGAACCTGGTGCCTACCGTAGCGTCGATGGTCAAAGGCGCGAAAAACCCGAACGCCTCCAAGCTGTTCATCGAGTTTCTGCTGTCGGACGAAGTCCAGGCGATGTACGCGACCAAGCTGTACTACAATCCGGCAACGAAGGTCAATCTGCCGATGGATATTTCCAAGAAGCTGAGCTTCGACATGAAGAAAGCCGTCAAATTCGACTACGAGGTTATCAGCAGCAAAACGCCGGAGTGGCTCGACCGCTTCAATAAAGAAATCGCGCCGAAAGTCGGCAAATAGGTGAACGACATGATAAAAACGATCGATGTGGAGCTCAAAGGCATCCAGAAGAAGTTCGGATCCAACGTGGTCGTGGAACAGTTCAATCTGCAAGTGGAGCAGGGGGAATGCGTTTCGTTCCTCGGTCCTTCCGGCTGCGGCAAAACGACAACGCTCAATATGATTGCGGGCTTTCTTGAGCCGGATCAGGGCGAGCTGATTATTAAGGGTAAAAAGATGAACGGCGTGCCGTCCAACAAACGGGATCTCGGCATGGTGTTTCAGACTTATTCGTTGTTCCCGCATATGACGATCTTTGAAAATGTGGCGTACGGGCTGAAGCTGCGCAAGACGCCAAAGGCGGAAATGCAGGAGCGGGTGCGGAAAGTGCTGGAGCTGGTCAAGCTGCCTCACGTGGCCGACCGCTATCCGAAGCAGCTTTCGGGCGGCCAGCGGCAGCGCATTGCCATCGCCCGCGCGCTCGTGACCGAGCCATCGCTGCTGCTGCTGGACGAGCCGCTGAGTAACCTGGACGCCAAACTGCGCGAAGAGCTTCGCGACGAGTTAAAGCGGTTGCAGCAGGAAATCGGTCTGACGACCATCTTCGTGACGCACGATCAGGAAGAGGCGCTTTACTTGTCCAACCGGATTGTGGTGCTGGATCACGGCAAGGTGGAGCAGATCGGCACCCCGTGGGAAATTTACAATCGCCCGGCGTCCGAGTTTGTACATACGTTCATCGGCAAGTCGAACCGGTTGTCTGGCAGAGTGGAGGCGCTGGGAAGCCAGACGCTGTCGCTCGTGACCGAGGACGGGCATCCGCTTCGGGCTGCGTTCAAAGGCATTGCACTTCAAGCGGGAGACGCCGTTTACGTCTATGTCCGTCCCGAGCGGATCGGCTTTGCGGCTGGGAGCGGCGAGAATTCCTCCGGCAGCGTCAACCGGGTGCAGGGCGTCGTCCAACTGATCTCCTTCCTCGGAGCTTACGCCGAATGCGAAGTCCAGGTCGGCCGGTATACGCTGAATGTGCGCATTCCTTCCGACCGTCAGGACCGCGAATGGTCGGTCGGCGATTCGGTGTGGCTGGAATGGAAGCCGGAGGACGTGTTCGTTTTCCCAAGGAAGGGGCATGAGATCGATGGGTAAAGGCAAGTCATCCGCTGTCCGGACCGCCGCCTTGCTGCTGCTTCCAAGTCTGGCCGTCGTCGCCGGCGTATTTTTGCTGCCGATGTTTTATATTTTTCTTCTCAGTCTGGAGGGAAAGCAGGGGCAGTTCACGCTGGAGAACTATACGATCTTTTTTAAAGATCCTTACTATCTTCAAATTTTATGGCGAACTGTCAAAATGGGCTTGCTTTCGGTGCTGGCCTGTCTGGTGCTCGGCTATCCGGTGGCGATGTTCATGGCCCAGACGTCGGGCAAATTGCGCGGCATCATTACGTTTCTGATCATTTCCCCACACTTGATCAGCGTCGTCATCCGGAACTTCGGCTGGGTCGTCATCTTGGGCGAGAAGGGCTGGATCAACAGCACGCTGCTGAAGCTGGAGCTTATTGACACGCCGCTCAAGCTGCTCTATAACGAGCTCGGCGTCGTCATCGGCTTGACCGATTCCTTGATCGTGTACATGATTCTCGCCATCGCGACGAGCCTGTACCAGATCGACGGCTCGCTTTATAAAGCGGCCGGCATTCTCGGCGCGGGCAAGGTGCGCACGTTCTTCACGGTAACGCTCCCGCTGACGCTGCCCGGCATTGTCGCCGGAACGACACTCGTGTTCAGCCTGTCGATGAGCGCGTTCGTAACGCCTGCGCTGATGGGAGGCACGTCCGTGAAAGTGCTGCCGGTCATCGCTTACGAGAAAATTATGGCCCAGCTCAACTGGCCGCTGGGAGCGGCCCTTTCGTTCCTGTTGCTCGGTTCGACCATCGCGCTCGTCTCGCTGTTTACGCGGCTTATCGAAACGCGGCGCTATAAAGAGGTGTTCTCCTCATGACCAAACGAATTTCGCCGCTCGGCATTATCACGTTTCTCGTCGTCTTGTTCGTCGTTTCGCCGCTGCTGGTCATTATTCCGACCTCGCTGACATCGGCCAAATATTTGTCGTTTCCGCCGGTCGGATTTTCCTTTCAATGGTATGCCAAAATTTTCGACCGGCCGGAATTCGTCGATTCGTTCTGGTTCAGCCTGCAGCTGGCGGCGCTGACCGCCGTCATTTCCACGCTGCTCGGCACCATCGCGGGACTTGCGCTGCACAAGTACAAGTTTCCCGGCAGAGGGCTGATCAACGGGCTGCTGCTGTCGCCGTTGACCGTTCCCGCGCTGATCATCGGGATTGCGGCGCTGCTCTTTTTCACGCGGATCGGACTGGCCGGCACGTTCACCGGGCTGCTGCTCGCGCACACGCTGATCTCGATTCCGTATGTGGTCCGGCTCGTGCTGACGGGGCTCAGCTCCTTCGATTATACGCTGGAGAGGGCGGCTTACATTTTGGGCGCCAAGCCCTTGAACGTCTTCTGGGACATTACGATGCCGCTGCTGAAGCCGGCGATTATATCCGGCATGATTTTCGCTTTCTTGACTTCGTTCGATAACGTGACGGTGTCGTTATTTCTCGTCTCTCCGACGACAACGACGCTTCCGATGGCGCTGTTCAGCTATATGCAGGAAACGTTGGACCCGCTTGTCGCGTCCGTATCGTCCGTTGTGATTTTACTGAGCTTGGTGTTCATCATAATATTGGAAAGGGGATACGGATTGGACCGTTTGTTCGGATCGAATTCGCATTCCCACTAACGGAGATGCTGCGGTGTGAAGTCAATAAAAGATCGGATTGAACAATATTTGCCCGAGATGATGGCGCGGCTTGAAGCAAGCGTCAATATGGATTCGCCGTCCGCCGACAAAGCGCTGAATGACCGGATGGCGGACTGGTACTCAGGTCAATTCAAGGAAATTACGGGAGGCACGGTCGTCCGGGTTCCGAACGAAGTGTACGGCGACCGGCTGCTATGCGAGGTAGGGCAAGGAGAAAAGCGGATTTTGCTGGTCGGCCATTTCGACACGGTCTGGCCGCAAGGAGAAGCGTCGCGCCGGCCGTTTCATATCGGGAACGGACGCGCTTACGGGCCGGGCGTCTACGACATGAAGGCCGGGCTGATGCAGGCGATGTTTGCGATCAAGGCGCTGCAGGAGTCGGGGCGGTTCCCGGCAGATAAAAAAATCGTGCTCCTGCTCAACAGCGACGAAGAGCTCGGCAGTCCGACGTCCCGCGCCTTTATCGAAGAGCAGGCCAGGAAGTCCGTCGTTTCCTTCGTGCTGGAGCCGCCGATGGAGCCAAGCGGCGCGCTGAAGACGGCGCGCAAAGGAAGCGGCCGGTTTAAGCTGGCGGTGCAGGGCGTTTCCGCGCATGCCGGCGTGAACCCGGAAAAGGGCGTCTCGGCGATCCAGGAGCTCGCCTGCCAGATCCAGCGGCTGCATGCTTTGACCGATCCCGCTGTCGGTACGACGGTAAACGTCGGCGTCGTCAAGGGAGGCATCGGCTCCAACGTTGTGGCGGAGCACGCGGAAGGGGATATCGACATCCGCGTCGCCACGGCGGAGGAAGCCCGGAGAATCGAGCAGGCGCTGGGCGGGCTGGCTCCCGTGCTGCCGGAGGCCCGGCTGCAGCTGACCGGCCGGATGATGCGTCCGCCGATGGAGCGGACGGAACGGACGGCGGCGCTGTTTGCGCTGGCACAGGAGATCGCCCGTGCCGAATTCGGTGTCGAGCTGGAGGAGACGCATACGGGCGGCGTCAGCGACGGCAATTTCACCGCTGCCGTCGGCACGCCGACGCTGGACGGACTGGGGGCCCGGGGCGATTACGCCCATTCGCCTGACGAGTACATCCGGTTAGACGAAATTCCGTTCCGTACGGCGCTCCTCGCGGAGCTGATTGCACGGTGCTAGAGGGGTTCGCCCATTCGCGCAAGTAATAAAATAAGGCCGGGAAGCGCGTCTGAAGCGTTCCTGGCCTTGTTTATATATACCGCATTTATACGCTAATGGGCCTGTCGATCAGCTCGTTGGACGAAATGCCGAGAAATACGTAGGCTTCCTTTTTCATGACGCTGGGATCGTCGTTCCAGAAGCTCTGCAGCACGTTGATAAATCCGGAAGCCCGCGCGATGCGGTCCATTTGCATTTTCATAATCGCTCCGCTGCACAGCACGGCGCACTGGGACACTTGAGGCAAAATGCCGCCCTGAAGCTGCTCCCAAATCGCGTTCACTTCGGGTGAGAAGACAACCGGCCGGCCGTTCTTGATCATGAAACGGTTATCGACGAGCAGCTTGGCTCCGTTCAGTGAAGAAAGGCTGTTTTTTACCAGCTCGCTCGCTTGAGTGGCGTCTTCCACCGTCAGCGAATCGAGCACCTGCCAGGACAAAACATTGTTCGTGCGATCAATGTGATACTTAAACACGTCTTCGAATGCCATATTTATTATATTCCTCCTATTTAAACCAGGACGCGAGCATGAGATCGAGCGAACGGCACGTGTATCGAACCAAATGCTCGGCTTCCTTTAGTTCTTGATCGTTCATATCTTGAATGAGATGATAGACGTTGCTGTGCTCCTCGTCCGCCTCGCAGTGAATTTCCCAATACTCCAGATTCGTAAATCCAGCTTTTTTCAAAATCGCGTAGGCGTGCAGGTACATGGCATGGGCATAACCTTCCGCCGTACTGTTCACAAGAAGCAGCGACAAGTTTTCGCTCATGGAGCTGACAGCGCGGTACTGGAGCGAAATGAAGTCCTCGGTCTCATAATTCGGAAACGATTGTTCGGGGTCGTCAAGCCCCAAATCCGTCATCCATTTGCGGAGCATCCCCGCGTGATCCTTCTCTTCCTCGTAATGGGTGGAGAAGACATCGTGCCCGACATCCGGGAACCGTTCCCAGCGCAGCTTAAGAAGCTCTCCGAAATGCTTGGACAAATGGTATAAGTGTATGCACCATTTGAAATTTTCAGGCTGTGCATTCTCGGGAAATCGGGTGAAAAAAGGATTCGACTTTTTTGCTTTCTCAAGTTCTTCTGCGATGATCGTCGAAATCGTCTCAACAACTTGTGATGGCGTCATTATGATCTTCCTCTTTTCTCTGTTGAATTGGATACTTCCCGGCGGAACGACAGATGACGGATCATAGCGGTTTTCTGGTTCACCTCCTTTGGAAACACCACCAATAAGGCAAGCAGGAGGAAAAAATTATTTAATTTTCTTTACTATTTCTTACATTCTTATTATCGGATACATTTTCCTTCTTGTTAGGAAAAATGGCATAATTTATTTACTAAGTTTTCATTAAAGTTCACTAATTTGTCAAATTTTCGGATAAAATGGGCAGAAAATCATAGATTTTTGGCAAAAAAATCCTGCAAGCCCAAGATGACAAAGCACCAAAGGCTTACAGGTGATCGCAACATGGAGTGGTTATGAAGGGGAATGGGTCGATTTTTGTCGGAGCAGGATCGATTTTCGGGCCCACAAGCCGTTAATCAAGAGCAGAACGGCCGAAACGAGAAAAAGCTGCTGGATCGTCATCACGCCGGAGATCGCTCCGCCAACGACGGGGCCCAGCATGTTCCCGAGCGCAAGCGCGCTCGTGTTGAAACTGTAGGAGCGGCTTTCCATCCCGTTCGGCGTATATTTCCGAATGAGCGCATTCACCGTTGGGAGCAGTCCACCGAGAAAAATGCCGAGAAAAAACCGGGCTGCGCAGAGCTGCCACACGTTGTGCACGAAGGCTTGAGGGACCGAAGCC
>NZ_JTHN01000239.1 GCF_001399685.1 Paenibacillus sp. A3 | reverse complement strand
AGCAGCAGACGGTCTTGTTCAACGGCTTCGCGCTGCAGTCGGTCTTTCTTGCTTCCTATTTCCCATTTCCAGAGCTTCATTCAGTCCAACCTCCCGATTCAAGTCTCAGGTTTGTCCTGCTACTTAAATATCTATAGGGAGCTTAGCCGGGTTAGAACCAAAAAGAAGCCTTCTCAAAGGCATCCACGCGGCGAACCGCGCAAATCATGCTTCGAGAGCTTACAGCAGCCTTATGCGTAACCGCAAATGGACGACTGCAAGCCGGCTTCTTGTGGTATCAAATCAATATTTCATTACAGTTCTCTTCTGCCTTCCAACGCCTTGGTCAAAGTCACCTCGTCCGCATACTCGAGATCTCCTCCGACAGGCAATCCGTGCGCAATCCGAGTCACCTTGAGGCCGAACGGGCGAACGAGCCTGGATAAATACATTGCAGTTGCTTCGCCTTCAATATTCGGGTTCGTTGCCAGAATCAGCTCCTGCACCTGTTCGTCGCTCAGCCGCTTCAGAAGATCGGCGATCCGGATCTCGTCCGGCCCGATGCCTTCCATTGGGGAAATCGCCCCGTGGAGAACATGATAGTAGCCGTTAAATTCCTTGGTCCGCTCCATGGCAACCAGGTCTTTGGGCTCCTGCACGACGCAAATGACGGAAGCGTCCCGGCTTTTATCCTGACAGATGCGGCAGGGATCGGTATCGGTGATATTGCAGCATATCGAGCAATAGTGAAGATTGCGTTTGACATTGACCAGAGCTTTGGCAAAGTCGATGACATCGTCTTCCTTCATGCGCAGCACATGAAAAGCAAGACGCCCCGCCGTTTTGGGTCCGATCCCCGGCAGACGGGAGAAGGAATCGATCAGTTTGGCTAGCGGTTCCGGATAAAACAAGCGATTGGCTCCTCACGCATTAAAGTTGAAAACCCCAGAGTAGGTTCTGGGGCTTGATCCGGCTTCGATTAGAACAATCCCGGGATATTCATACCGCCGGTTAATTTGGACATTTCTTTGCCGGCCATTTCTTCGGCTTTGGTCATTGCGTCGTTGATGGCGCTAAGCACCAGATCCTGCAGCATTTCCACATCGTCCGGATCGACCGCTTCCGGCTTGATAACAACGGCCGTAACTTTCTTTTGTCCGTTTACCGTTACGCTGACGACGCCGCCACCGGACGTTCCTTCGACGGTTCGGTTCGCGAGATCCTCCTGAGCTTTGAGCATTTGCTCCTGCATTTTTTTCACTTGCTTCATCATCTGATTCATGTTGTTCATGAAAGACACGCTCCTCGTCGCTTAATCTTCTTTAATTTTAACCAAATCTTCCCCAAACAATTGAATGGCCTCGCTGATCCATTCTTCCTTCGCGCCGCCGGATGCTCCTTCGTC
Source organism: Paenibacillus sp. A3 (assembly GCF_001399685.1). Lineage (GTDB taxonomy): Bacteria > Bacillota > Bacilli > Paenibacillales > NBRC-103111 > Paenibacillus_G. Next base: position 47,396 of record NZ_JTHN01000239.1, on the reverse strand, counting down.
CTCCGGAACGAGCTGCAGCTCCTCCTTCGGTCCGTCGCCCGGCTTCGCTTGGTCGGCGGCAGCCTTCCAATCCTTCAGCATCATGGTCACGAGACGGTAAGGCTGACCGTAAACCTCGGCCAACGCCTGTTCGATCAGCTGCTTGTTGGCCGGCTTCTCGGTCGTCTCCCGGTGCATCGCGCTCTTGAAGGCTACGAGCACGTTGCTGTCATGTACGGAGACGGGCTCCCCGTCCACGAGCCACGCATGAACGGTGATTTTAAGCTCTTTCACCCGGCCAAGCACCTGGCTCCACTGCTGAACGACGTTCCGGAAAGCCGGATCCTCCCTGCCCTGCAGGTAAGCGTCCAGCTTCTCGATCTTCTTGGTGACGGCAGGCGCAGGTGCCGGACGCGAGCTTGCACCGGATGCAGGACCTGAGGCTGCGGGGGCGACTCCCTGCTTCAGCAGCTGCGCCAGCTGCTCTTCCAACCGCTGAATGCGGTTCATCAGTTGTCCGACTACCCCGTCCTGACGTTCCGTGGCCGCCCCCCCGCCTGCGCTCGGTCCGCCTGCCGGAGCGGACGATGCGCCCGCCTGACTGCAAAGCTTCATGAGCGCGACTTCCAGCAGCGTCTGCGGCTGAACGGAATATTTCATCTCCGTCTGATAATAGTTCAACGTATCGATCATGGCAATCAACGCATCGGCGGAAAATCGCTGTGCCACCTCGGCAAACCGTTTCACGTCAAGAATGCGCTCGGTGAGCGCCTGCGAGCCGGGAACCATTTTGACCATCAGCAGGTCTCGGAAATAATAGATCAGGCTCTCCATGCACTTATCGGCGCTTTTGCCTTCCTGCATGAACGTATCGATTAACCGCAAAGCGGCGCCTACGTCCCGATCTTGTATCGCCATCACCAGGCGCTCGAACTGATCCGAAGCCATCCCGCCCGTAATCGACAATACGTCGTCATACGTCACCCGCTCGCCTGAAAATGCGATGATCTGATCGAGCAGGCTGAGCGCATCGCGCATACCGCCATCGGATAACCGCGCGATGAACGCCAGCGCGTCGTCGTCGCTCTCGATCTGTTCGTCGGCGCACACTTGACGCAGCCGCTCGACCTGCTCCTCAAGCGACACCCGGCGAAAATCAAACCGCTGACAACGCGAAATAATTGTCGCAGGCAGCTTGTGAGGCTCCGTCGTAGCCAAAATAAACATGACATGGGGCGGAGGCTCCTCCAGCGTCTTGAGCAGCGCGTTGAACGCCTCCGTCGTCAGCATATGCACCTCGTCGATGATATACACCTTCTGGCGCACTTCGGTCGGCGCATATTTGACTTTATCCCGGATGTCGCGGATTTCATCCACGCCGCGGTTGGAGGCGGCATCGATCTCGACGACGTCCATGACCGCGCCTTCGGTAATGCGCACGCACGCATCGCATTCGTTGCAAGGCTCGACGCCCGGCCCGTTCAAGCAGTTGACGGCTTTGGCCAATATTTTGGCCGTGGTCGTTTTCCCTGTCCCGCGGGGACCGCTGAACAAATAGGCGTGGCTGAACCGCCCTTCGCGAAGCGAGTTTTGTAAGGTTTGGACAATATGCTTTTGGCCGACCATATCGTGGAACGACTGCGGCCGCCACGTTCGATATAAGGCGATATGTGCCATCTTGCCCTCTCCAATGATTGTTTGTCGTCTATTATACTACACTTGGAGGGAGGATTGAAGCCGCGCTGCTTTTAAGGAAACGGAATGCTGACGGTAAACGTCGTGCCGTACCCTTTGGACGATACCCGAATATGCCCTCCGATATCGTGAATGATCCGCTGGCAGACCGACAGGCCCAGTCCCGTTCCTTCCGCTTTGGTCGTAAAGAACGGATCGAAAATTTTATCGATCACATAGGCGGGGACACCTGGACCGGTATCATGAATCTCGATATTGACCAAGCGTTCCTCCAAATCGACTTTCTCGCTTACCGTCAAAATACCTCCTTCGCCCATCGCTTCGATTCCATTTTTGCTGATATTGAGAAACACCTGTTTCAGCATCTCACGGTCCGCGACCACATGCGGCAGTCCGTAGAGCGATTCATATTGAACGACGACCCGGTGCAGGATCGCTTCGTTATTGATAATAGGCAAAATGTCCCGCAGCACTTCGGAGATGTCCACTTCATCGTATGTAACGTGCTTCGGCTTGCCGAGCAACAAAAATTCGTTGACCAGCTCGTTGATCCGATTGATTTCTTTCAGCATCACCACGGTATATCCGTCTTCGCGTTCCATGCCCTGCTCTTGAAAGGTTTTGCGCAGTACTTGCAAAAAGCCCTTGATCGACGTGAGCGGGTTGCGGATTTCATGGGCCGTGCCTGCGGCAATTTGACCGATCATCGCCAGACGATCGCTGCGCTGCACCTGTTCCTCCAGGGAACGCAGATTGGTGACGTCCTTGAAAATAAGATAAGCTCCGACGATCCGCTCGTCCTCATCCCGAAGCACACTGGAATCGACCAGCAGCTCGTATCGCTCCTGGTTATTGGTCCAAGACAAGGCATGGTTGCGTACGACCATCCCGTCCAATATACTCCGTTGCACCAACCAGTGCTCGACAGGCAGATCGGCAAAAATGGAATCCATCGATTGATGGAGTACCTTTTCTCTTTCTAACCCCAGCACGCGGCAGGCCATGTCGCTGATATCGATCAGCTCAAATTCGGTATTGATCAGCATCACTCCCAGATTCACGTCCCTAAGGAATATGCCGGCAAAGCGTTGAAGCAAGGTCAGTTCGTGCCGCATCGTCTTCCTCCCCCCATTAATCAGCGGATAGCCGAGCGCAATGGGTGTCTGATTATGGTTTACTTAGTCTGGTTAACTTTAGTATACAATTCTCCTAATTTTTTCATTTTCCTTCTGTCAAATACAAAAAAACACCAAGTTCGACAAGCTTTTACAGCTCATGATCTTGGTGTTCTTGTTTTTTAATATTAGGAAACCGCGCACCTACCTTGATATTACGATCCAAGTGGAATTTTTATCGTCAGCTCAAGTTAGGCCACCCTCCGGCACATGAAACTTCCTGCTTATGGCTGCTTCCTTCCGGACCTGACCAGATTCAAAGGCATCCATTGCGGAGGACCCGACTCTCAACACCAACTTTAAAACCCAAACCTTACATCGCAATACCGCGAATAGGCGTTCGACCCCGCTGCAGCGGATTGCGGGTTACAGGGCACCGCTACCTCCCCGTCTAGCACGGCATACATAAGTATAGTCGATTCGTGTCCAAATAGCAACCTCAAGGGGTTATTTAGCAGTAACGGTAACGTTAGCATTATATCTCGGCGCAGCGGCGGCTAAAGCTTCGGCAGCTCCCTGCCGGATCCGTTCGATTTCCTCCGACGGGGTATGGGCTGGAGCACTCAAGCGAACGTAAGCGGTCGGCCCGTTCAAGCTGATGTTCGTGATGCTGACGTTCGGAAACCGTTGGCTAATCGCATTCTGCATGACGCGCAGATCGTCGGGATACGTACGGTAGCTGGCGCTGAGCGGCATATTCGGGTTCGTCTCGGTTATCCCGAGGGCGCCGTCCCGGGTATGCGTCGCTGAATTTTTGGTGAACTTCTGCTGCTGACATGCCGCAAGCCCGGACAACGCCAAAGCTGCGCTCAGCAGAACGGCAAGCGATCTTAACAAATGAAAACACCTCCTGCAGCTCTAAGATCGGATGATCTTAGGATAGCCACAGGAGGCGCGCTTATGCCGTTATGCTGCTGGCAACAACTTACATGCCGTATTTCTTTTTGAATTTATCGACGCGACCACCGGCATCCACAAATTTTTGCTTCCCGGTAAAGAACGGGTGGCAAGCGGAGCAAATCTCTACACGAAGATTTTGCTTAATGGATCCCGTTTCAAACGTGTTACCGCATGCGCAAGTAACCGTCGTTTGATGATAAGTCGGATGAATCGCTGTTTTCATTGCCCTTTCACCTCTTTTGCCCTGAAACACCATGTGAATCAGAGTTATCATTTAAACACACATGAGCGATTATATCACGTTCATTAGCCGCGCTGCAACTGTTTCTTGCGCCGTTCCGCCAGTTCGTCCGGAATGTGCGTATACGAACCGAGCACGACATCCGGCAGCTCTTCCCGGAAAATGTCCAGCATCTGCTTCATGCCGTACCGCTCGCCCCGGGCCGCAGGAATGAGGCTCAAATAGCTCTCCGGATCGATGTTCAGGTTGCGCAGCTGGATCAGCTTCAGATCGGTCCGGCGGGCGAATTCGATCATCGCTTCGATCTCTTCCTCCCGGTCGGTGACCCCGGGGAAAATAAGGTAGTTGATCGACGTGACAATCCCTTTGTCGGCGGCGTAGCGCAGCGATTTCTCGACATTGCGCAGCGTATAGCCGCGCGGTTTGTAATAGGCGTTGTAATGGTCGTCCAGCGCGCTGATCGTGCTGACGCGCATCAGATCGAGACCGGCGTCCACGATGCCGCGGATATGATCGGTCAAGCCGGCGTTCGTGTTGATGTTGATGTAGCCCAGATCGGTACGGCGGCGCACTTCGCGGATCGCTTCGATGATCGTCTTGGCTTGGGTGGACGGCTCGCCTTCGCAGCCTTGCCCGAAGCTGATGATGCTCTCGGGCGTCTTCAAATGCTCCAGCATCACCTGCACGACTTCTTCCGTCGAGGGCTTGAAGTTCATCCGGGTCTGCGGCGCCGGAAACCCGCTATCATCCGGCTGCTCGGAGATACAGCCGAAACAGCCTGCATTACAGGAGAACGAGACCGGAACAGCCCCTTCCCATCGGTTCAAAAACGTATTGGAAGCCGTCAGGCATTCATATCCGAGGGCGCAATTCGACAAATGCTGAAACAGCCGGTTGTCCCTGTACTCTCCGAGAATCCGCTTTACTCCAAGCTCCAATTCGTCGGGATCGCAGTTGCGCGGGTTCCACCGCTCCGGATCGTCGCAAGCCTCGGCTGCGACGTAGAAGCCGCCGTCTTTCCAGACGACCGCCGTATAGCCGAACAAAGGCAGCACTTTGGATTTGTCGGCCTTCACGTAACCCGGCAGCAGCAGGCGGGTAAAACTCTGCGGAAGCAAAGCTCCGACCGCGGTGAAGTCCCCCGGCACGACCTGCATTTCGCCCGTCCGCTTATGAACGCCGATCGGCCGCGTATCCGGCAAGCTGACGAGAGTGGCGCCTTCGGGCAATGGAATAAGCTCGTCTTCCATCATTTCGGTCACCAGTTCGCCGCTGCGGCCAAGGCCCGTGTATTCCGGATGGTCGAACAGGTTGCCGTCACGGTCCGCATAAACCAGATTCATAAGGTCCTCCTTCTACGAGACGGAGTGCTTGACCCGACGGGAGGTGCCGCCGCTTCCGCCCGATTGCGGGCTGCCGCCGTTCGGATCGAGGGTGTCCAGAAACTCTTGGTTCGTTTTCGTCTCGGCGAATTTTTTGAGGAACGCATCGATATAATCGTGCGAATCGTTCATTCCTTTGCGGATCGCCCATACTTTGTCGAGCTCTTCTTTCGTCAGGAGCATTTCTTCGCGGCGCGTACCCGAACGGCGGATATCGATAGCCGGGAAAATGCGGCGTTCCGCCAGCTTGCGGTCCAGATGCAGCTCCAGGTTCCCGGTTCCTTTAAATTCTTCATAGATGACGTCGTCCATCCGCGAGCCGGTTTCGATCAAGGCTGTCGCAAGAATCGTCAGGCTGCCGCCTTCTTCGATATTGCGCGCGGCACCGAAGAAACGTTTCGGCCGATGGAAGGCCCCGGGATCGATCCCCCCGGACAACGTCCGGCCTGTCGGCGGTACGACGAGGTTGTAAGCCCGCGCCAGACGCGTAATGCTGTCCAGCAAAATAACGACGTCCTTCTTATGCTCCACAAGCCGCTGTGCGCGTTCCAGCACAAGCTCCGCAACCTTGATATGATTTTCCGGCACCTCGTCGAAGGTGGAAGCGATCACTTCCCCGTTGACGGAGCGCTGCATGTCGGTAACCTCCTCCGGACGTTCGTCGATCAAGAGAACGAACAGCTTGACATCCGGGTGATTGGTCGAGATGCTGTTGGCGATTTCCTTGAGCAGCAGCGTTTTTCCCGCTTTCGGCGGGGCTACGATCAAGCCGCGTTGGCCAAAGCCTACAGGAGCCAGAAGATCCATCAAGCGGGTGGACAGTTTCGTAGGAGAGGTTTCCAGAACCAGTTTCCTTTGCGGATAAAGAGGAGTGAGCGCAGCGAAGTGCAGCCGTTCCGAGGCCGTTTCCGGGTCTTCGCCGTTGACGGCTTCCACGTGCAGCAGCCCGAAGTAACGTTCGTTCTCCTTGGGAGGTCGGCATTTGCCCGATACGACGTCGCCGGAGCGCAGATCGAATCGGCGAATTTGCGAAGCGGAGATGTAGATGTCCTCCGAGCTCGGCAAATAGTTGATCGGCCGCAAAAACCCGAAGCCCTCCTGCAGGACGTCGAGCACGCCCTCCATGAACATCAAGCCGCTCTGTTCGGCCTGTGCGCGTAGAATGGCAAAAATGAGTTCCTTCTTCTTCATTTGGCCGTAGTACGGGATTTGATGTTTTTTAGCCAGCTTGTAAAGCTCCGTGAGCTTCAACGCTTCAAGCTGAGCGAGATGCATATCCATAAATTTTCAACCACCAAACTATTAATTTTTCAAGCCAGCGCAAAATATACTCTAGCCTTACCCAATTTCGGAGCAATCTATACCAATCTTAGTCATTCTGCCGCCAAACTTCCGCTCCTAAATTCGATAGATTGGTTACCAGATGATCGTAGCCTCTGTCGATATATTCAACGCCGGTAATTTCCGTAACGTCTTCGGCGACCGTCAGTCCGGCAATAACCAGCGCTGCGCCTGCGCGAAGATCGGTCGCTTTGACCTTGGCCGCGCTCAGCTGGCTGCCTTCGATGATGGCAGAACGGCCTTCCACTTTGATCTTGGCCCCCATACGCAACAGCTCCGGGATATGCTTGAACCGGTTGCTGTACACGTAGTCGCTCAAAATGCTGACTCCGCGCGTCTGTGTAAGCAGACTGCTCATCGGAGACTGCAAGTCGGTCGCAAATCCGGGATATACGAGCGCTTTCACGTCCACGCTTTCGTATTCCGGCTGTCCGACTACGCGGATCGATTCGTCCATTTCGTAAATATGTACACCCATTTCCTGCAACTTGGCGGTTAAAGCTTCCATATGCTTCGGGATGACATTATCGACAATGACGTCACCGCGCGTCGCCGCTGCGGCAATCATGTAAGTACCTGCTTGAATGCGGTCCGGAATGATCGAATGACGGCAGCCGTGCAGCGCATCGACGCCCTCGATCCGGATCGTTTCGGTTCCTGCGCCTTTGATTTTCGCGCCCATGGAGTTCAAAAGTGTAGCTACATCTATAATTTCAGGCTCTTTTGCCGCATTTTCAATGGTCGTGACGCCTTTGGCCCGCGAGGCCGCCAGCATGATGTTAATCGTCGCCCCTACGCTGACGACGTCCAGATAGATTTTGGCTCCGCGCAATTCCTTCGCTTGGATGTGCAGGGCGCCGTTTTCGTTCGTAATTCGTGCCCCCAGTGCCTCAAAACCTTTGATATGCTGATCGATCGGCCGCGGTTCGAAATTGCAGCCGCCAGGCAAACCTATCGTCGCCTCGCCGAAACGCCCGAGCAAGGCTCCCATCAAATAGTAGGAAGCTCTAAGCTTCTTCACGTTCCCGTTCGGCATCGGCCGGGATAACAGCCGGCTCGGATCGATCATCATCTGATCCTTGCTCCATTCTACCGATGCGCCGAGTTCCTGAAGCAGCTCGGTATAAATCGCCACGTCACTAAGCGCAGGCAAATTATCGAGCGTAACAGCCGTTTCCGATAAAATGGCGGCCGGAATAAGCGCAATCGCGCTATTCTTGGCCCCGCTGATTTGAACCGTTCCCCGCAGCGGGCGCCCACCGGCGATCATCAATTTCTCCATTCGTTGTTCTTCCTCCCACTTCACTGCTTTAACGCATTACCAGTCAGGTGCAAACTCGTCTAAGTTGGGTTCCGTGCCTACGTTGACAAAAGAAGAGAGGGAAATACACCGAATCCCGGTGTATTTCCCGCTGTAGTCGATTAAGCTTGGTTGGCGCTTCCGAACAGCTGGATTTTGGATTTAACCACTTCAACCATGGCTTTGCGGGCAGGAGTGAGGTATTTGCGAGGATCGTACACTTTCGCGTCTTTGTTAAGAACTTCGCGGATCGTTTGCGTACAAGCCACTTGATTCTCGGTGTTCACGTTGATTTTGCCTACGCCGGCTTCGATAGACTTCCGGATCATTTCGTCCGGTACGCCGGAGCCGCCGTGCAATACGACCGGAACCGGAATCGCTTTGGATACCTTCTCGATAATATCGAAACGGATGTTCGGTTCGCCGGCATACATGCCGTGTGCCGTACCTACGGCAATGGCCAGGCAGTCGACGCCTGTCTCTTCGTAGAAACGGATCGCTTCTTCCGGCTTCGCCAGGTTGGCATCGGACTCATCTACGCTAATGTCGTCTTCCACGCCGCCGATCGTTCCAAGCTCGCCTTCGACGGATACGCCCATCGCATGCGCGGTTTTCACGACCTCTTTGGTCAGACGGATATTTTCTTCAAAGGAATAATGGGAGCCGTCGAACATGACGGAGCTGAAGCCTGCGCGGATACATTTCATCGCGACTTCGAAGCTGCTGCCGTGGTCGAGATGCAGAGCGATCGGAAGACCGGATTTCTTGGCGGCCGCTTCCGCGATTGCTACCGTAAATTCGATGCCCATATACTTCAGCGCGCCTTCGGATACGCCGAAAATAAACGGGGATTTCAATTCTTCCGCCGCTTCCGTAATAGCTTGGGCAAATTCCAAGTTATTCATATTGAACTGACCTACGGCGTACTTGTTCGCTTTTGCTTTAGGCAAAAATTCGTTCATCGAAACGAGTGGCATGGTGGTTCTCTCCTCCTATGTCGTTAATGACCGTGCCAGAGTGCTTGTCTGTACTCTTTTGTCATACTGGCCCATTATATCATAGATCGCGACAAACGTTAATAATCTATCGCACACCCTGCCCAAGACGATAAACTCCGCGAAACGCCCAAGAAAAAAGAGGACCCTCATCAGGATCCTACGGCGTAAGAGTTATTGTTAGGAGTTCGCAACTGCTGGTTGACGGCTTGGCGCAGCTCGTCGATGTCGAACGGCTTCGTGAAGTGCATGATCGCGCCGAGATCGGTCGCTTCCTTGATCATGTCCAGCTCGCCGTATGCCGTCATCATAATGACTTTGATTGACGCATCGATACTTTTAATGTGCTTGAGGATATCGAGACCGTCCATGCCCGGTATCTTCATATCGAGTAAAACCAGATCGGGCGATACGTTTCTTACAATCTCGAGTGCGAGTTTTCCGTTGGAAGCCTGATAGGTTTCGTAGCCTTCGCTGCTGAAAACCTCCATCAACAGGATGCGGATGCCGTTTTGATCGTCAACAATGAGCAGCTTCTTTTTCATCGAGGTATCCTCCTATTCCGTTTCCCTGAGGTTAAGAATTCCGTTCTGTTATGCCCGCAATAACAGTATTCGCTGCCGCTCCCGCGATTCCTGCCGTATCTCTAAAAAAAGTTGAAAACTTTTACAAATTAAGCAGACATGCACAAACCGTTCGCTTCTTGGGATACAAAAAAAACAGGAGGCGCGTCCGGTACATACCGGATACGTCTCCTGTTTCGATAGCTGCGTGCAGCAATTTATTTGGAATGTTGGTACGCCGCTTGCACGAAATGCTTGAACAGCGGCTGCGGACGGTTCGGTCTCGAGGTGAATTCCGGATGGAATTGCACGGCCAGGAACCACGGATGGTCCGGACATTCGATAATCTCGACCAAACGGCCGTCCGGGCTTGTGCCGGAAATCTGCAAGCCGGCCGCTTCGATGCGGTCGCGGTACTCGTTGTTGAACTCGTACCGGTGGCGATGGCGCTCGTAAACGAGCTCGTCGTCGTAGCAGCGCATCGCGAGCGAGCCTTCCTTGAGCTTGCAAGGATACAGGCCAAGGCGCATCGTTCCGCCGAGGTCTTCGATATCCTTCTGCTCCGGAAGCAGGTCGATGACCGGATAAGGCGTCGTCGGATGAATCTCCGAGCTGTTCGCGCCTTCGAGTCCCACCACCGAGCGGGCGTATTCGACAACGGCCACCTGCATGCCGAGGCAAATGCCGAAGAACGGGATTTTGTTCTCGCGCGCGTAACGGATCGCCGTTACCTTGCCTTCGATGCCGCGGTCGCCGAAGCCGCCCGGCACCAGAATGCCTTGAACGCCGGAGAGCAGCTCGTCCACGTTATGATCGGATACTTCCTCCGCATTGACCCAACGGATCTTGACTTCGGTATTGCAGTCGATTCCGGCGTGGCCAAGCGCTTCGACAATACTGAGGTAGGCGTCGTGCAGAGCAACGTATTTGCCGACAATGGCAATTTCAGTCGTCGTTTTAAGCGACTTCACCCGACCCACAAGGTTTTCCCACTCCGTCATGTCCGGCTCGTTCGTGGACAGCTTCAGGTGGTTGACGACGATGTCGTCAAGCCCTTGCTCGCGCAGCATCAACGGCACTTCGTATAACGTCTCGGCGTCGATGCACTCGATAACGGCACCCGGGTCGACATCGCAGAACTGCCCCAGCTTGCGCTTCATATCCTCGGTCAGCGGATGCTCCGTCCGGCAGACGATCACATGCGGCTGGATGCCGATGCTGCGCAGCTCTTTGACGCTGTGTTGGGTCGGTTTCGTTTTCACTTCGCCGGCCGCTTTCAAATAAGGAATGAGCGTGACGTGAATATACATGACGTTCTCACGGCCGATGTCGCTCTTGATCTGACGAATCGCTTCAAGGAACGGCAAGCTCTCGATATCGCCCACCGTACCGCCGATCTCGGTAATTACGACGTCCGAATGCGCTTCGCGTCCGGCGCGGAATACCCGCTCCTTGATTTCGTTCGTAATGTGCGGAATGACCTGAACGGTCCCGCCCAAATATTCGCCGCGGCGCTCCTTGGCAATGACAGAGGAGTATACTTTCCCCGTGGTGACATTGCTGTTCTTCGACAGATTGATGTCGATAAAACGTTCGTAGTGTCCAAGGTCAAGATCCGTTTCCGCACCGTCGTCGGTGACGAATACTTCCCCATGCTGGTAAGGGCTCATCGTTCCCGGGTCCACGTTAATGTAAGGATCGAACTTCTGGATCGTGACCTTCAGTCCGCGGTTTTTGAGCAGTCTTCCAAGCGATGCGGCCGTGATGCCTTTGCCTAAGGAGGAAACGACGCCCCCGGTCACGAAAATGTACTTTGTCATCTGTAATACCTCCCAAAAGTTTTGCATCCCGATCCATGATAAACGGCTCCAACGTCTCTATCTTTAAAAGGATAAGCACGTTTATCAAGGTTGATACGAAGCGACAAGTTACGAAAACTTATAAAATTTTTCCAACAAAAAAAAAGAAAAAGCCCCCGTGAATACGGGGCACTTTTTTATCAAAAGTCATCAAGGTTCGTAACGTTCCATCTAAAGCCCAGAAAATAGTTTACTCTGAACGGTCCCGGCTGTCAAGGACAAGCCTGTTTTATTTATTTTCTTCTTCGTCGTCGTCCGCACTGTCGTCGTCATCGCCCAAATCTTCCAGATCCTCTTCCTCGGACCCTTCCTCATCCAGCGCTTCGTCCAGGTCCTCGTCTTCGATTTCTTCGTCTTCGAAAAACTCGGTTTCTTCCTCGACTTCTTCTTCCGCGTCAAAATCGTCGTCGCGAGGCGCATCGAACGAATCGTATTCTTCTTCTTCGACGAATACGTCTTCTTCCTCGGCGTACAGATCCTCGTCGTCGAGATCGTCGTCCTCGTCGTTAATGATGCGCGGACGCTTGCCGCTGCCCACCGAATCCTCGGACTTCTCGACAGGATACCAGCGTTTCAATCCCCACAGATTGGTGCCGACGCACGCAAAACGGCCGTCGATATTAATCTCCGTATATAATTGCGCAATGACCTGCATGACTTCGTCATCGGACAGACCTTTGATTTTGGCAATCTCCGCCATCAAATCCCGATAGTAATACGGCGTGTTGGCCGCTTTCAGAAGCTCAAAGGCGAGGTCGACCATAGGCATTTCCTTGGCTTGCTCTGCGCCGATTTTAAGCAGTAAGTTTTGAGCACTCATTTCGGGGCACATCCCTTCCAACGTCTTTAACTACCACTAAACTATCCACTATCACCAATAAGTAAACCTTATTTTATGTAAAAAAGCAACTGGCGGCGCGGCATTTCCCGAAATGGAAACAAGGACCGCACCGGCAGCTCCTTCGCACTCGGCGCCGTCCGCTGCAGGCGTGATCCTTGTTCCGACTGTATCCGCAAAAGACAAGTGGCCGACCGACCGCTGTCTTTTGCCCCTGCTGAATGAAAAACGGAGGAGTGCCAGACCCTCCCCTAATATGGTATGTGCCCGCTTTCGCTTTGACACGGTCACGCACCTAATTATTTTGAATAAGGCCATGCGCTCATACAGAAGCCTTCGGTCCCTCATACGATACAAAAAGGAATTTCCGAGCCTGTGGGAGGGAACGACATGGATCCGTCGACGTTCGTGTCATGGCTTCACGAAGCCATGGAAGGCTCCGAGGGTACCGACAAGCGGCATATTATCCGGTTTCTGAACGACCGGGACTATGCCGCTTTCGCCCGGCAAATCGGCCGGCAACGGAAATCACTGCCCCGGCTGCACCAGATTCAGCCGCTCCGTCTTATCCGTGCCATCTCCTGCACGCTTCGGACCGGCAGCGAAGCGGTTTCGGCCCCTTTTATCCGTTCAATCGAGCCGGATACGCGCATCAAGCTGCATGCCCTGGGCCATGCTTCGTCCGCTCTGCCTTCCGGGGAAGAAAAAAAATCGCCCGCGAAGGCCGTCATCCCTTGGGGGGTCCGCCACATTCGCGCCCCGCAGGCCTGGAGCAAATCGCGCGGGGAACGGGTACGCATCGGCGTCATCGATACGGGCGCGGATTATACGCACCCCGACCTTCGCCACTGCTTGTCGCGGGGCGTCAATATTTTGAACCGTCAGCTGCCGCCGATTGACGACAACGGCCACGGCACGCATATCGCGGGAACGATCGCGGCGTACACCCGGCACCGGGGCATTATCGGCGTGGCGCCGCAGGCCGTTCTTCATCCGGTGAAAGCTTTCGATCAGCACGGCGGCGCATTCGTCTCCGATATTATCGGAGGCATTGACTGGTGCGTCTCCAGCGGCGTCGATATCATCAATATGAGCTTCGGTATGAGAACGTACAGCAAAGCGCTGGAAGCGGCGGTGCTCAGCGCCTACCGGAGCGGCATCATCGTCGTAGCCTCCTCGGGCAACGAAGGCAATCAGGCCCAGGTCGACTATCCCGCCCGGCTGCGGCAAGTGATCGCCGTCGGCGCGACGACCCGCAAAAGCCGGATTGCTCCTTTCAGCAATATCGGCAAACAGATCAACATCTACGCGCCCGGGGAAAAAGTATACTCCACCTGGTTGCGGGGCAAGTATCACGAGCTCAGCGGCACGTCCATGGCAACCTCCCATGTCACCGGGGTTATCGCGCTGATGCTCGCGAGAAAGCCAGGCCTCAAGCCGCTGCGAATAAAAAATTTGCTGCGCAAGCATGCCCGCTATATCGTAAAATCGCGCAAATTGATGACCGGCGCCAAGGAAATTCACGCCTTCCGAAGCGTATCCGCCGTATCCAAATAACCGGTCACTCCGGTACGGGTACGGCGGTCAGGCATATGCTGCACCGTTCAGGCGTTTGCCCCATCACCGACAGCTCATAGCTCCAGCGGACGGCAAGCAGAGCGTCCGGTCCTTCTGCGGCAACGTCCAGCGTTTGAGTGAACGTCTCCAGCTCAAGCCGCCCTTGAGGGGTTTGAAGGTAGCCGTAATGCCGCCGGTCCGGAACGAACGTCTGCTCGAACGATACGTCCCCGTGCCGGACAATCCGCACTTCCCCCTGATCCACCCGGACGGTCGTTACCGTACGGCCCATCTCCGCTTCCGGAGGCTCCGCATACCGGAGGTACGCATGCCGTCCCTTCGAGAACCATTCGCCCGTCATCTGCCGGACGATCCGTTCCCCACCGCTGTCGCTTTCCAGCGTAATGCGTACGGCCCGCTTGCAGGCGCCAGTCTGCTGCTTTTCCGTCATCTTCGTTTTCTCTCCCGTTCTGCTGTGATCCTCCTATTGTACAAAAAAATGAAGTCCGCGGACAGGTCTTCTTCCGCTCCCGGACAAGCCCGGATCCGGCGGGAGGCAGCGGTTTGCAAGACTCCTTATTCTTGCTAAGATGATATAGGATTGATGGGCTTCCATTTATGGAAACCAAATGAAACCTTTATACGTCTGTTATAGTAAGTTTCGGCAGCTGCGAGAGACCGCCGGCCAATCCATCCCGAGGAGATTGCTCATACCTATGGATTCCAACGAAAGCAAGCGCAATAAAAAGTTGTCAAGAAGATCATTTCTGAAAACATTGACGTTAACCGCCGCCGGACTCGTTGCCCTGCCCGGGGCCACCTACGGATATGCCCGTTACGCCGAGCCGAAATGGCTGGAAGTCACGGAATATACACTGTCTTTTGCAAGACTGCCCCAACAGATGGACGGAACAAAAGTGGTTCAGTTCAGCGACGTGCATCTCGGCTTTAATTTTGATACGAAGGACTTGTCGGAACTGATTGGATTGATCAACCGGATTCAACCGGATATCGTATGCTTTACCGGAGATCTGGTGGATTATGCCGTCGGACCGGACGGCGACGCCTATGCCCGCGTCCTCTCGGAGCTGAGGCCTCCGCTGGGAAAATACGCGGTGCTGGGCAATCACGATTACTATAAAGATGCTCCAAAAGTTCAAGCTCTATTGAAAAACGCCGCTTTCGAGCTCCTGACCAATAAAATGGTCCGGATTCAGCACCCGGGGAGCAGCTTCGTCATGGCAGGCGTAGACGACCAATGGAAAGGATACCCCGACATCGACAAGGCGCTGACCGGCGTTAGACCGGAGGACTTCGTCATTTTGCTGTCGCATTGCCCCGATTTTGCCGATATCGCCGTACGCTATCCGGTTGACTTCCAGCTGTCGGGACATAGCCACGGAGGGCAAGTGCGACTGCCGTTCTACGGGCATGTGATTACGCCGAAATTCGGAAAAAAGTATGTTCTCGGGCATTACGTTCTTGGCGCCGGCAAGCTGCAGTTGTACGTCAACCGGGGCATCGGCGTGTCCGAACAACCCGTCCGCTTTCTATGCCGTCCGGAGTTGACAGTGTTCACTTTGCGAAAAGGTTGAAGCGGCGCAGCAAGGCCCCCAGCCCCAATACCGCCACGGCCCCGACCAGTTCAAGCTCCATATCGTGCTGCGCGTCCCACGGATCGCCTTGCGATCCAAGAAACAACGCGCCCATCTCCGGGGCCACCAATCCGGCGACCCACATCTCGATCAATTCGTAAAATGCGCCGGTGGCCAGCACGACGGCAACGGCAAGCGCATCCGCCGCAAATTCTCTCAAGCCTGCAAGCCTCATGAGCGCCTCCCGGATCGGTCCGGCCAGCAGCACTCCGTAAGCCAGATGCACCAGCCGGTCATACGGCAGACGCCCCCCGCCGAACAACAGCTGCAGCAGCGGGTCGATCGGCGTCGCGCCGTAGGAGCCGTGCGACCCGTACGTATGAAGCGCCAAAAACAAAGCAATCCCCACATAAGAACCGTGACTGAGCGGAAACAAACGGTAAGTTCCGATCAGCACCCCCACGCACAGAAAAATCAGCAAATTTTCCAGCAGCCAGTCGAACCGGTTTAACGGCGCTATCGCCATCCATGCCCAGAATACCCCGTACGCCAGAAGGACGAAAACCGGAAACGCAGGTTTTGTTGTTGCCAATGATTTTGCCGCATTCAAACGCGGGACCCCCTCTCTTTATGGCTCTATTGTAGGCCGCATCCAGCAGGGGGATAAGTACTAATTTCGACTAGTACCGGGCGGGAAGCCAACGCAAAAAGCCGCCATGCTTCCCGCAAGGGGCAACATGGCGGCGGCTGTTTCCGCGCGATTTAGCCTACTTCACCAAGCCGAGCAGCATTTCGCGAATCAGCTTGCTGGCGACAATCTGGGTCTGCTCCGTCGGGTCGTAGGCCGGGGCCACTTCGACGAGATCGGCGCCGACGAAGTTCAATTCGGAGGCAGCCATCGCATGAATCGCCGCGAGCAGCTCCTTGGACGTGATGCCGCCTGCTTCGGCGGTACCGGTACCCGGGGCGCACATCGGATCGAGCACGTCGATGTCGATCGTCAAATAAACCGGACGTCCGGCCAGCTCCGGCAGCACCTTCTTGAGCGGCTCCAGCACTTCGAACGGGTAGAAGTTGATATTCTCGCGTCCGAATTGGAATTCCTCGCGGGAGCCGGAACGGATGCCGAACTGGTAAACGTTCTTGCCGCCCATGAGCAACGCCGCTTTGCGGACCGGCGTCGAGTGGGACAACGGCTCGCCTTCGTACTGCTCGCGCAGATCGGCATGCGCATCGATGTGAATGAGCGCAAGATCAGGGTATCTTGCATACACCTCTTGGATGACGGGCCACGACACGAGATGCTCGCCGCCCAGGCCGAGCGGGAACTTGCCGTCGGCCAACAGTCCGCGCACGTATTCGCCGATGATGTCGAGGCTGCGGCCCGGGTTGCCGAACGGCAACAGCAGGTCGCCTGCGTCGAAGTAAGTGATGTCTTCCAGGCTTCTATCCAAATACGGGCTGTATTCCTCCAGACCGATCGACACCTCGCGGATGCGCGAAGGGCCGAACCGGGAACCGGGACGGAAGCTGACGGTATAGTCCATCGGCATGCCGTAAATAACGGCGCGGGACGCCGCATAGTCGTCCGAGCTTAGAATGAACACATTGCCGGAATATTTTTGATCGAGTTTCATCAGTCGTTGGTCTCCTCCGCTTACTTCGTCAAATCTTCCACGAATTTCGGCAGTACGAAAGCCGCCTTATGCAGACGCGGCGAGTAGTACTTCGTGTCGATCTCCGGAATTTTCGTTTCGTCGACGGCGAGCGGATCGTGCTTTTTGCTGCCCATGGTGAAGGTCCAGAGGCCGCTCGGATACGTCGGGATGTTCGCACAGTACACGCGGACAATTGGGAAAATTTGCTTCACGTCGCGGTTGACGTTTTGGATCAGGTCCGCTTTGAACCACGGGTTGTCCGTTTGGGCCACGAAAATGCCGTCTTCCTTCAGCGCGTCGTAGATGCCTTTATAGAAGCCCTGCGTGAACAGGTTCACCGCCGGACCGACTGGTTCGGTGGAATCGACCATAATCACGTCGTACGTGTTCTTATGATCGTGGATGTGCATGTAGCCGTCGTTCACGATCACTTCCACGCGCGGGTTGTCCAGTTCGCCTGCGATGGTCGGCAAATACTTCTTGGAGTACTCGATGACTTTGCCGTCGATGTCGACCAGCACCGCTTTTTCCACTTCCGGGTGCTTCATGACTTCACGAATGACGCCGCCGTCGCCGCCGCCGACCACGAGGACGTGCTTCGGATTCGGATGCGTATAGAGCGCCGGATGCGCAACCATCTCATGGTAAACGAACTCGTCCTTCACGGTCGTCATGACCATGCCGTCGAGCACGAGCATCGTGCCCCATTCTTCCGTCTCGATCATCGCGAGATCTTGGAAGTCGGTTTTTTCGGTGACGTGCGTTTTGCTGATTTTTGCCGTAATGCCGAAGTTATCGGTCTGCTTCTCCGTGTACCACAATTCCATATGTAATTCCACCTTTCGTTCGGTTCGTTAGGGCCGGCCGTGCAAGGGCCGGAAGACGGGCGGACATCTGCTTTTTTCCAAGGATTCAGCTTGTCTCTGGCATGTCAAATTGTATTATAGAGTATCTCCCCAAAATTGCAAATACAAAGAGGGTCGTTCCGTCCGTTTTTCAAAAAAAATTAACGTTTCCGCCTGTCTCGCGTGAATACGCGCTGCTATGTTTTTCCATACTGGAAATAGAGACGGAAAGCATCGGCGGAAAGACGGAAGGAGCTGACGGAACGTGTCGGACATGCCCAAAAAACAGCCTGCGCCGGAAGACGGCGGAGCGCTCCGCTTCGCCCGGCGGCTCAAAGGGTGGCTGTCGTTTTCGTTTACGTGTCTGCTGCTTGGCGCCGGAATCATGATCGTGCTGCTGCTGTTCATGCGTTCGCAGGCGCTTCCCGTGTCCAAGACGGAGGCGGCGTCGGAGATGTACGACGTGCACGGCGTGCTGATCGAAGCGTACGGCGCGGTGAAAAACCGACAGAGCGTATCGCTGCGGGACATTTCCCCAAAGCTGCTCGAAGCGACGCTGGCGGTGGAGGACCGCACGTTCTACCAGCACTACGGGTTCGATCCGAAAGGGATCGTCCGGGCGGCCTGGGTCAACCTGCAGCATATGTCCAAGGTGCAAGGGGCCGGTACGATCACGCAGCAGCTCGCACGCAATCTCTACTTGTCACACGAGCGGACGTGGAGCCGCAAAATCAAGGAAACGTATTACGCCGTGCAGATGGAACTGCAAATGAGCAAGGACCAGATTCTGGAGCAATATTTGAATCAAATATATTACGGGCATGCGACGTACGGCATCGAGGCTGCGGGGAAGCTCTTCTTCGGCAAGGAGGCCAAGGAGCTGACGCTGGCCGAAAGCGCGCTGCTCGCCGGCATTCCGAAAGGGCCGCGTTATTATTCGCCTTATTACGATATGGACAGTGCGCTCGACCGGCAAAAAACGGTGCTGCAGACGATGGTGGAAGCCGGTTACATCACGTCCGCCGAAGCGGACCGGGCGGCGCGGGAGAAGCTGCGCATTCTGCCGCTGGAGGAGCATAAAAAAGCGGTGACGGCCCCCTACTTCCGCGACCATGTGCGGGGCGCGGCGGCCGAGCTGCTCGGCCTCGAAGACAAGGAATTCGTCGAAAGCGGCCTGCGGATTTATACGACGCTGGACTTAAAGGCGCAGGCCGTCGCCGAGGAAGTCGTGGCGAAGCAGCTGGAAAAATATCCGGAGCTGCAGGCGGCGCTTGTCGCCATCGATCCGCGCACCGGGTACGTCAAAGCGATGGTCGGCGGACGCAATTACGCCCAGAACCAATACAACCGGGCGCTGTCCAGCACGCGGCAGCCGGGGTCCTCGTTCAAGCCGATCGTGTATTTGACGGCGCTGAAGGAAAAGGGATTCACTCCGGCCACCCGCTACAAAAGCGAGCCGACGACGTTCACCTACGATCAGGGACGGCAATCCTATACGCCGAACAACTTCGGCAACGCCTACTATGATTGGATCGATATGAGAACGGCCATCGCCAAATCGGACAACATCTACGCCGTGCATACGGTGCTGGAAACGGGGCCGGACCGCGTCATTGAAATGGCCCGTCGGATGGGGATCACGAGTCCGATGAAGCCGATGCCTTCGCTCGCGCTGGGCACGTTCCCCGTCAGCCCTTACGAGATGGCTTCGGCCTTCGGCATCCTCGCCAACCAAGGCGTGCGCGTCGAGCCGACGGCTATCGTGCGCATCGAGGACCGGCGCGGGCGGGTGCTCTACGAGGCAAATCCGAAGCAGGAAACGGTCATTGAGCCCGCCTATACCTATGTGCTGACACAGCTGATGGAAAGCGTCTTCGACCAAGGCGGCACGGGCAGCCGCGTGTCCAGCGTGATCAAGCGCCCCGTAGCGGGCAAAACCGGCACAACGGACACGGACGCCTGGCTCGTTGGCTATACGCCCGAGCTGTCGACCGCCGTCTGGGTGGGCTACGACAAAGGGCGCAACATCAACAACGTCGAATCGCACCTGGCCGCTCCGCTCTTCGCGGAGTTTACGGAGCGGACGCTGGAATCGGTGCCGCCGAAGCTATTCCCGGTACCCGAGGGTGTCGTGAGCGTCTATATCGACCCGGCGACAGGCAAGCTGGCGAACGACGACTGCCCGGGCTCGCGGATGGAAACGTTCATTCAAGGGACGGAGCCGACGGAATACTGCACGCAGCAGCCCGGGACGAACGACGCGGGCAAAGCCGGCAAAGGAAAGCAGAACCGCTCTTGGTGGGAAGACCTGAAGCGCTGGTGGAGCAGCTAAAAGCCGGGGAACAAAAAAGAATGGCGCATGGCAGGGGGAAAATGTATTGTTAGCGGAAACACAAAAAGGCAGACCTACGGTCTGCCTTTTTGCTGTCCTAGTATATGATGCATATACTAGTCATTAGTATACATCGTTATAGCAAACGGTACAAGACCGTCACATAATGTACAAAAATTTAATTGGCCAGCGCTTCATGCAGCGCGGCATCGGAACGCTGCCACATGTCCGGATCGTTGTCCACCAGCAATTGCTTCAGCGCCGCTTTCTGCTCCGGCCCGAGATTGTCCAGCATGATGCGGCGTTTGAGCGCATAATCCATCCGGTTCACATGGTCGACGAGCAGCTTCCAGCCCTTGCGCGCTTCGGTATCGATCCGCATCTCGCAGGAGGTGACGCCGGCATAGTACTTGCCCTCTTCCTTAAAATCGACCGCCACCCATACGATCCAGCACGGTCGGCCGTTCGGCACTTCTTCGGCGTTGACGGTAAACTTGATGCCCTTCTCCACCTTGCTCTTCGCGTGCAGCGCCCCCAGATCGAGATACGCCTCCGCCCCGTCGATAATGACGCTGGAGAGCTGGCTCAGATCGATGGAGCCCTGCCCGAAGCCGCGGTGCTTCGTCTCCTTGCTGCTGACGATGTTCAAGGTCGGCAGCTTCTTCTTCGTATCTGCCGCCTGCGCGTTTTGTTCATTTATATCCATCCGTGCACCACCTGTTTCACGTGATAATAAGCTATTCCAAAATGTCCCGATCCGCTGCAGCCATGCGGCAGCCTGAACCTGAGGATATCAAAATTGTACTAAAAAGCGGTCCCCCCGGCAAGTTCGGCTCTTGCGAATAGCCGCCGATTCTTTTTGAGGACGGTAGAAATAATCCTCGTCCCCCCCACATATACATGCTGTAGATGCTTGTCAACGGGGTGAATATTGAATGAAAATACGACTCGGCTACCGAATCGCAACATGGGGCTCGATCTTTGCTCTTACCTTCACGGCCACGCTGCTGACGAACGTCCTGCCGAAATCCGGCCCGCAGCCGATCAAGTCGGCGGCAGGGTGGATGCTGCCCGCAGATGCCGCCATTCCTTCCGTCTTTCCTGTAGACGAACCGGCGAACCCGCTGACGATGCTCAAGCCCGTCCCTTCGACGACGGGACGCGCCGTCGTCGCCGCGCCCCGCTGGCCTTCCGCCAAAGGACAAGCGGACGGCTCGTCTACGGGCATCTTCCTGCCCTCCGGCGGAGCGCTCCCGGCCAGCGCGCGTCTGAACGAACCGGTCGCGCCTCCGCCCGCGCCGCCCAGCCTGCCGGCACGCCCGGCGGAAAAGCCGGCTCCGAAGCCGCTCAGCGAGCGAATCGTGGAATATCATCTGAGCGCGGAGCTGGACGCGCAGAGCAAATCGATCCGCGGCACGTCGGCATTAACCTGGAAAAACCCTGGAAGCGCACCCGTTCAGGAATTGTATTTTCATTTGTATCCGAACGCCTTCGAATCGAAGAAATCGACCTTCTTGAAGGAGTCCGGCGGAAAGCTGCGGCAGGACGCGAGCAAGGACGGCAGCTTCGGAAACATGACCGTCAGCTCGATCAAGACGCTCGACGGCAGCGAAATCGAGCTCGGCGACCGGATCGAATACGTCCAGCCGGACGACGGCAACAAAGATGACAGAACGCTGATCAAGGTGCCGCTGCCCAAAGCGGTCGGACCCGGCGAGAAGGTGACGCTGCGCACCAATTTTTCGGTCAAACTGCCGCAGGTGTTCGCCCGGATGGGGTATGCCGGAGATTTCGTCATGGCCGGCCAATGGTTTCCGAAGGTTGCCGTCTATGAACCCAAAGGAGTCCGCGGTCGGGCCGACGAAGGCTGGAACCTGCATCAGTATCACGGCAACTCGGAATTTTATTCGGACTTCGGCATCTTCGACGTCAAGCTAAAGGTTCCCTCCGCTTATACCGTAGCGGCCACCGGCTTTCCCACCAAACCTGTTACCGACGACGGCAAGACGAGAACCTACACCTTCTATGCCGACGACGTGCATGATTTCGCCTGGTCGGCCTCGCCGCATTTCGTTTATTTCGAAGAGCCTTACGCGACTCCTCATCTGCCCGGCGTCCGCATCAAGCTGTATCTCGATCCGAAGCACGAGCGTCTCAAGGCCCGCTACATGACCGCCGCCAAAAAAGCGCTGGCCCGCTACTCCCAATGGTACGGCAGCTACCCGTATTCGACCTTGTCGATCGTCGTGCCGCCCGCAGACGGCAACGGCGCCGGAGGCATGGAGTATCCGACGCTCGTCACCGCCTGGGGAGCCGGCGAAGAGAACCCGACTCTGGAGCTTGAACGGGTCGTCGTGCACGAGATCGGCCATCAGTTCTGGTACGGGATGGTGGCCAGCAATGAGTTCGAGGAAGCGTGGCTCGACGAAGGCTTCACCTCGTATGCCGAAGACCGGATCATGGAAGCGGAATACGGCGTACGCCCGAACCTGCTCATCGAATCGAGCTACATTACGAATCCGGCGGCGCTCAAGCTGCATTCGTGGAGTTACGGCGGACACAATCAATACGCCGAGAACGTCTACACCCGCGCCAAGCTTGTGCTTAAGGCGATGGAACGGCAGGCCGGGCTGGAGACCATGGATAAGATTCTGCGCACCTATTTCCAGCGCTGGAAGTTCAAGCATCCGGGTACGGCCGATTTTCAAAGGACAGTCGAGGACGTAACGAAAACAAGCTGGCAGGAATTTTTCCATCAATACATCTATAACGGCATGATGGTTGACTACGCCGTCACCGGAATCAAGGTCCGGAAAGGGGCCGAAAACGGACAGCCCGTCTATGAGAACAGCGTGCAGCTGCGCAAGCTGGGCGGAACCTACAACAATGTGCCGATCCGCTTTCACTTCGCCGACGGTTCGGAGTTGGATAAGACGTGGGACGGCGTCGACAGCGAAGTGATCATGAAGCTGAATCACACCGCTCCGATCGCTTGGGTATCGCTCGACCCGCAGCATTCGATCGTACTGGAAAACAAGCGGATCAACAGCTTTATGAAAACGGAGGTCGATACCAAGCTGTCCGTTCGATGGAACATGGGGATCGTCAAATTTTTGGAGACCTTGTTCGGCTGGGTCGTCTGGTGAGGTGATGAACATGTGGAATCGGATCAAAAAGGGCTGGGCCATCGCCTGGCATCAGCCGTTCGCCGTCTTCGCGCTCTTCTTCTACAATCTGCTTTGGGGCGTCGTCTTGTATAAACTCATTCAATCGGTCGTACTCCCCCTCCTTCACCGGTATCCCGGCGGGGCGCTTCCCGGCGAGTCGGTACGGCTGTTCTGGGTGGAGGGCCAATTTCAATTGATGAAGACCGACCTGATCGTACCTTACCTATGGACGGGGCTCGGCCTGCTCGGGCTCCGGATGCTGCTGCATCCCGCGCTGAACGCCGGAGTGTTCTACTCCCTTCGGCACGGGGAGCTGAATGCAGGCTACCGGTTTGTGGCCGGCATCCGCAAGCTGTTCTTCCCGTTCCTCGGGCTGTATGCGCTCCAGCTCGTCCTGTCGATCGGCCCGCTTTACTGGCTTGCGCCTCACGCCGTGAAGCAATTCGCCGTCCATGCCTCCTACGCTTCGCTGGGGCAAGCCCTGCTGCCCGCCTTGGCCTTGTACGCCGCCTACCTGTTCCTGCTGCAGCTGCTATTCCTGTTCCTGCAGATTGGCAAAACGGACGGAAGGTCCACGCTGTACACGCTGCTGTTCGCCTTCCGGCATCTGCCGGTCATCGCGCTGGCCGCGCTTGCGGTCGCCGCTCTGTCGCTTGTGCTGTCCGCCGCCGTCATGGTGTCGTCCTTCTGGTGGGCAGGCTTCGCGGCGCTCGTTCTCATGCAGGCGTACCGGCTGGTGCAAATGTTTTTCAAGGTATGGGAGATCGGCACGCAGTATGCACTTTGGGCGGAGAAGGCATAACCCTACTCCCCGAATAAATATAATTCCAAAATACAGGAACGTCATCTTCCGAAAGTGCCGGGAGATGACGTTCTTTTTGGCTAATAAACAAAAAGTTTCATAAATAAACATTGATTCTGTGACAATTATGTGACAAAGGGAGGAAAACGTCATGTTTGCTCGAATATATCTACTCGGAATTAAAAAAGAAAATTTTGCCGAATTTCTGTTCGCAGAAAACGGGGGATCCATTTTTGGGTGAATTGATCTCGCAGTAGAGTGATCATAGGGAACCTTCAACCGAACCCTCAAGCTAACCTCGTAGGCACCGGAAGGGGAAACTTCTTTGAAAAAGCTTGTAGGTTTTGCATTTTCTTTGACCTTGTTTTGCAGCATTTCGGTTGGTAGCGTTTTTGCAGAAACCCCACTAAGCGCAGCGGTTAACGAGGCTATGGGCACGCCCTACAAGTACGCGGGCACCACGACCAAAGGCTTCGATTGCTCGGGCTATACTTCCTGGGTATTCGACAAATTCGGCGTCGATCTGCCGCATACGTCCAAAGGCCAAGCCGAGCTTGGTACCGAGGTGGCCAAAGACCAGCTTCGTCCCGGCGACCTGGTGTTCTTCAACACCGATGGCAAAGGGATCTCCCACGTAGGCGTATACGTAGGCGAAGGCAAGTTCTATCACTCCGCTACGGATCAAGGCGTCACCGTTACGAAACTCAGTGACTCCTACTACGCCAAGCGTTACGTCACGGCGCGGCGCGTCCTGTCGGACGAGCAGTACAAGCAAGTGATGACTGACAAGTAAATTTAACACCTGAACGGAAGTTTCCCGTACCTTCGAAAGCCCTCAGCGTTTGTCTGCTCTGCGTTCGTTCCAACGAACAGCCGACCGGACAAGCCTGCAGGGCTTTCTGTCTTTAGCGGATGAAAAGCTCTCCTCCCTCGGTGCGACGGTTGTGAGTACGCGCCAAAAAAAACAGAGCTGCCTGACGTCATTCGACGGAGACAACTCTGTTTTTTTGATACACTTGCCGGAAGAGCTCCGGGTTTGCCAACGATCATGGCAAATTAGAGAGTATAGCTGCGAGGCGCTTCCTCATAGGGCGTGGAAAAATTCTGGTTTTTCAATTCCTCATAGAAAGCAGCCATCGCCGCATAGATATACGGTTGTACCCAAAACATGCCGAGGCCCAACGGAATCATGCCGAGCAGAATCCATCCGATAAAGCTCAAATAAAGCATAAACAGCCGGGTCTTGTGTCCGTTCATCATCTCCTTGCTTTGACGCAAGGCATCGAGGGCCGGTATTCCCGGATTGTCGCGCATAATAAAATACGCTTGCGAGTAGCTCAAAGCTGCAATAACCCCCGGTACAATAAGAAGCAGAGACCACAAGAAAATGAAGATGCCCGACACGAGATTTAAAACGAAGGCATTCCCGAACTGATTGTTATTGAATCCGTCGAACAAATTGCTGACCGACGTCAGTTCGCCGCGAACCGTGCCCAGGTAATAACCGTAGAGGCCGTACGTCAAAGGTCCGGTAATCACGATAGCGCCAATCCATCCGATTAACGGTATGTTCGCCATCACAGAAAGAATAATCCCATAAATGAAAACGCCAAGAACCGCGTTCACCCAGTTCCCTTGCAAGCTCTCCCTCGCCATCCGGCGAAGCTCTGAATTTGTCAGCATATCAAAACTTCCACTCCCGCTAAAAATTTTTACGCGCATTCAACGGTTACCCGTCCATTCGGCATGTACTATATGATATCTGGTAAAAGCAGGGCATTTCAATGTGATTTTCGACACAATTTGTCAAATTTTCTGGTAAATTAGACCTATTTTTTCACTACTCCGCCAGCCCATATCACTTTTGAACCACCGATCTGTACATCATCAGCACATTGACTGTCCGGTTGGTCAGTTATATAATGATCCGGAAAGGAGCTTCGCCATGGATCCCAAAGTACACGATAAGCGCATGGAAAAGGGCGAACAAACCCGGATACGAATCTTACACGCTGCGATCGCCATCATTTCGGAGCACGGCATCAAAGAAGTATCGGCGGCCAAGCTCGCGCAGCTGACAGGCGTGAGCAAAAGCAATATATTTCACCATTTCAAATCCATCGACGAAATCCTTCACGGTGCACTCCATATTTTGTTCGACGATCTCCTTGAGCCGATGACGCAGGAATATCGGGACTTGGAGCAGTTTCTTCATCAGCTCGGGCAGTCCGTATTCCGAGTGCCGGAACCTTATCTTAAAGCGTTCAAAGCCTTTTTTTCCTTTTATCATGAGGGAATGTTCAAATCGGAATATCGGGAAGCCCTCCTACGCTGTACCGATAAAATCACCGAGCTCTTACGCCATCAGCTCAACCGGCTGGCTCCCCGTCCCCTTGACGAAAAAACGCTGGAATCCGTGACTGCGCTTCTCTTTTCGCTCATGGACGGCATGGGCCTGCATTATTTGCTGAATGGAAACGGTCAGTTGTACGAACAAGCTTGGCGGCTGCAAGTTAGCATGCTCTGCCGACACTTGGCCGAAGACGACTCCCTGGCGTAAGCCGGAGCTCGTTTCGCATAAAACTGACCGTTCGAACGGTCATATTTTTAGTCTGAGGAGGATTTGTCATGAAACCTGTAAACATCCCGGCCTTTTTTCATGAAGTGTTCGGCAAAAGATCGACCGTCTTGGAGTTGGCGCTAACCTTAGGTTTTGGCGGCGGCATGAGCGCGGCACTCCTTGCTCTGACGTATTCCGAGTGGAGCGGGCTTGTCCTGTGGCAGCTGCTTGCCATCCTGCTCTTGGCGCTGGACATCCATGGCGGGGTCATTGCCAACTTCACACTGTCGACCAATAACCACTACCAGGCTCATCCGGTAGCGCGACTGGTGTTTATGGCCATCCATGTTCAACCCATCCTGCTCGCTGCCGTCCTGGGGGAGCACTTTATTCCCTGCCTTTTCGTGTGGGGCTATACGATCGTGTCGGCTTTTATCGTCAACGCCCTCCTCGGGCATCCGGCTCAACGAACGATTGCGGCAGTTTTCATATGCACCGGGTTTGCCGGCCTGCTGCTGTGCTTCGCCTCGATCCCCAAGCTTCTTCTCGTCATGCTGTTTTTCTTTATTTTTAAAGTCGTGTTCAGCTTCGCGGTGGATCATTATGCGCGGAGGGAGCATTAGAAGATGACGGACCGGGACCATTCAACCTGCAGCCGGGAAATTATCCGTTTGGGAACCGCACACGCCGCTCAAGCTAGGGACATTTTGCCGAAAGCCTTCTCCGATGATCCGATGTTCCGCCATCTGTTCCCGGGGGCAAAGCGATTCATTCATATCGGTCATTTTTTTAGCTTTTTATTTCATAAGAGCTTGTTGCTGCAGGAAATGCTGATCCGCGTTCAAGAACAAGGGACACTGCGGGGCGCCGCATGCGTGGAGCTTCCGACAAGCTATAAGGATGCGGGATTCCTTGCAAAAGCGCGATTCCTCTGCCGGGCAATCGGACTGCTCTGTCAAGTTCCGCCGCGCTCGTTTGCTTTGATCAATGAGTATATGCGGCTCACGACATCCGTCCGTCCCTCCGTTCCTCATCATTATTTGGTATTTGTGGGTGTAGCCCCCGAACATCAAGGGACGGGTTTGGGCAAGCTGCTGCTGAATGAAGTTCATGCGCTTGCAGATCAGGACCCGACATCTGCGGGCATCGGATTGGACACGGAAAACGAGGACAATGTTCTCCTGTATGAGCGGTTCGGATATCGGCTCGTAGAGAAGAGAAAACTGGGTGGCGTTACCACCTACTGTATGTTCAGACCGCGCCCCTAGAGCTCAGTAAGCACAGACGCCGATCCCCGAGAGAGCTCCCTGTCCTTTTCGGATTAGAACTCAAGGGATTTCCGGATATCGTCCATGGCTCTGCAGGGAGCCGTGCTTTATAATTTGGGAATGATCGTCCTTTGCAGGATTTTGATCGGTTCAGAAACGTAGAATCAGGGAGGAAGGAACACGGTGGTCGATCAAACAAGGAAATCATCCGCAACGGAGGGACAGACTGCTGCCGAAGGCTTGGTGACCCTCCCTCGAACAGAACAGCGCATCATGCGTTCGCGGGCCGAAAATCGCGAGTATCGCATTTTCGTCGCCAAGCCGGACGTTGAGCCGCCTCCTTCGGGATATCCGGTTATTTATTTGCTCGATGCAAATTCCGTGTTCGGTACGATGGCCGAGGCGATACGATTGCAATCGAGACGACCCGAGAAAACCGGAGTCGCTCCGGCCGTAATCGTCGGCATCGGCTATGATACGGAAGGGCCTTTTTCGAACGCCCGCTATTACGATTTCACGATGCCTGTACCCGCAGCGGAGCTGCCTAAAAGTCCGCGCGGAACGGAGTGGCCGGAGCTGGGCGGAGCGAATGCTTTCTTGAATTTCATCGAAGAGGACCTGAAGCCGGAGATCGAACGCGAGTTCAGCATAGACCGCGGCAGGCAAACGATTTTCGGCCATTCGCTTGGCGGCCTCTTCGTGCTGCATGCGCTTTTTACAAGGCCGGGGACGTTCCAGACGTATGTCGCAGGAAGTCCTTCCATTCACTGGGGCAAAAGAATCCTGCTGGAAGAAGAACGGCAATTCGCCTCCCGCTTGGAAAAGGAGCCAAGCAGCCTCGGAGTACTGCTCGCGGTGGGAGAGCGCGAGAAAGATCATCACAGCCATATGAACGATAATGCGAAGGAGCTTGCGGGACGGCTGTCCGCTCTCGCGAGCCGCGGCGTGCGCGTGAAGTTCCACGAGTTCGAAGGCGAAGGGCACGTCTCGGTGCTCCCGGTGTTGATCAGCCGCGCGCTGCGGTTTGCCTCGGAAGGCAGTCAGCAATTGGAGGTTGGTCGTTCGTAAAATTTGTGGTCGAGCGCACCGGAGTCGAAAAGGTGCAGGAATAAAGCGCAAAAAAGCTGCGGCAGCCGCCCGACGGCGGTCTGCTGCAGCTCTAACATTCCGCGTCCCCCGCAGCTTTTTTCATTTTCTCTCAGCTCTCGATAACGATGCTGTTTAATTTGAGATTGACCGGATTGGCGATAGTGTCTCCTACCGGGCATTTGCTCTCGATGAACCGGATAAATTCCTCCACCTTGTCCTTTGGCGAATCGGTTTTAATTCGAAACGTATAGCGGATTTCGGAGTAGCCCGGACGAACCTCCGACCGATTGAAAAATCCGTCGAGATCAAGGTCGCCCTCCACGTCCACTTGGAAATCGTCGAGTTTGACCCCAAACTTGGGCGCATAGACTCTGGCTACGATCGATTGGCAAGCGCCTAGCGAAGCCAGCAGCGCTTCCACCGGATTCATCCCGGTATCCGTCCCACCCAAGCTTTTCGGCTCGTCGATGGTCAGTTCGAACTGTCTGGAACGGGCGTTCACTTTCACTCCGTCTTGCAAATGTGCTGTTGCTTTGAAGGTTTGAACCGCGGCCATGGTATACTCTCCTTTGATTATCGAGTACGTTCCGGCTTCCCAAAAAAACCAACTTATTAACTAGGTATTGTGGGTATTATAGGATAAATTTGGTATTTTGTCAATACCATCGGGGCTTTAGAGTATGTAAATCTTACTCTCCGCCAGCGGCCGTCCATGGAACGAGCGTGTTTTGAGACGCATCCCAGCGCCATGGGATCGACCGTCCCTGCATATGTACGCCGCCGTACCATTCGTCGATTCCGTTTAAAGCAATCCAATCCGCTTCCCCGTCCAGCACCTTTCTGCCTGCTTCCGTTAATGCAACCGTACTGTGACGAAACGACGGCGCCGGGTCCTTATAACCGGGAAATGCGCTCAAGCCTTCGAGCTTCAGCAAGGGTTGCGGACCTTGCGATAGTTTGGCCAAGCGGTGCCAATATTGAAGATCTCCCATGCCCAGCCCATGAAGCTCTTTTCCTACATGCCCGAACAAGTCCAGCGGAGAAGTCATGCCGCCGCGGATCATCTCCAGTGTGGTTTGTTCTACAATGCCAAGTCCGTTCCGGGTCGAGGGAAACCGCGATAAATGAAGCCGAAAGGCGTCGCGCACATAGGGCAGCGCGGAGGTATCGCCCTCTTCAAGCAGTTGAACTAACTTGCCCGGGTCCGGGGCGCAGTAAGCCTCCCAGACGATTGTACCCAGTTCGAGCTGCTCTTTGCCAACCGATTGCCAAGTGCCCGACAAGGTCGCCATTTGGTTCACGGACAGCTGCCCCAACCCCCGAAAAAGCTCGATTCCCGGGAAAGCCCCGATACACAGCAAGCTTAGCTTCGTCGCGCCTAACGTCTGCTTCGCGAACCAATGCAGCAAACAGCATAGCATCGTCTGATCGAATAAATCATGCTCGAACCACAGCACGATTTCCTCATAGTTGCGAAAGTCTGCGCGTACCTTCTCCTGCTCTTCGCTTATTCGTATAAATTCCACACTCGGAATTCCCATCGCCTGTTCCAAATAGCGTGCCCGGACGGACCGGTTGGCCCCCACCGTTGGATCGATAAATACCGGTCCTTCGGGATACACCTCTCTCCAGACAAGAATGTCGCCTTGGACGACGCCCTGCCGCAGCTTCTCCGCGACGGTATCGCCATTAACAATGTGCAGCATTCGTTTTCCTCCTTCGTACAATTGGTGAAACACGGAGACGAAATCGGCAACGGGGAGCGTTCCTTTCAGCTTTGCGCGGGCGTCGAACAGCCGTTTTTTCAACACCGGAACCGATGTCCCCAAATAAGCGGAAATCTCTTGCAGAGAGTAGCCCTGAAAATAAAACAGTTGGACCGCGACGCGCAAATTGGACGATAAAGCGGCTATGGAATCATGAAGCAGTTGCTGCAATTCTCTTCTTTCGACAATCTCCGGTACGCTTGGCTGTCCCTCGATCATTTGGGCCAATTGATCAAATGGCACCGTTGGATGCCGCTTCCTCCGCACAAGACGGTGACATTGACGGATCACGATCGTTTTGAACCATCCGGGAAAAGCCTCCGCTTCCTTCAGCCTGCGCAAATGGATAAAAGCTTCCGCAAACGCCTCCTGCACGGCATCCTCCGCCAAATAGGAATCACGCAGCCTCTCGTACGCCACCGCATAAGCCATCGCTTCGAAGCGCCGGACGATAAGGTCAAATGCCTCCCGGTCTCCCTGTTTTGCCTGTTCAATCCACTGCAGCATGTGAGTTTCGCCCCCTTTCATTGCCGCTCCAGTATAAGGTGCCGAAGGAGGGCACCAAGGTTACAAAAGCTTCTCAAGTTCTATGATAACGAAAATAAGCTAGGGGCTGCGCCAAGCTGCCCAAAAGCAGCCCGCTGCAACCCCACCGCCGTTTCGCACGAAACCTCGTCCTTACTTTTCAACAATTAACCCCTGCCTCCCGGAATTTCTTGAATACGGCAATTGTGGAACGCTGCAATTTTCCACTCTCCGTTTCGTTTGACCACCACGGGTGTCGAACTGCGGCTGTAATTCGGCGGCAGCACTGGATTCCAAGGTCGACCCTTTGAGCGGACCGTGAAATGAACCTCTGTCAAGAAAGTAGACACAATGGGTATGAGAGCTCAACATACGAAGGTTGCTGGCATATTTGGCAGCCACGCTTAAGGAAAAGCTCATAGAGAACAGGCTGCCGCAGTATCGGTAACCTGTTCCGTAATTAAAATAGCGAGGTTACGAACTTCACCTCCGGAAAGCGGCTATCGGGCCCTTTCATTAAGATTCCGCCTTGATTTTTCAGATACATATCGAAGAAATCCAGCATATAGGCATTGATAACGGAGTTCGCTCTTTCGGGCGCAATCTTTCCTGTGATACCCAGCATTTTGAAAATCGGAGAAATGAACTGTACGTCGGCAAAATTCACATGCTCCGTGTTGTCGATATAGAGGACTTGTCCCCCTCCTGCGGCAACCGTTTCGCGCATCCGTTCAAGCTCCAACTTTTTGTATTCCGTTTCTTGATCTACCCACTCTCTTGTGTTGCCTATACGGTTAAGCTCTGCATCCGTGTAGACCCGGTTATCCATCACCATTTTTAATCTTTCGAATACGCTTTCCGAGTTCATGAACAAAAACGGCTTTCGCAAACCCTCTCTGTCACGCAGTCGATAAAGCCCTCCATCAATGTCTATTCCAACCGCGATTCGCGGATCGTAAGAAGCGTCATAGGCCGTCGCTCCGCCGATGGAATGACCGAACACCCCGACATGGCCGAGATCAATCCTCCCTTTTAGCTGACTTGGAATGTGCCCCGATTGGATGAGCTCGAATTGGTCCAGCGCAAACGCCACATCGTCGGTTAACACTTTTCCCAACTTGTCGCGGTTTCCGCTTTCCGTCTGGAAATCATGGTCGGGCGAGAATAAGTCGTTGGTTGTGCTGGTTGTGATTTGACCGTCCGGAAACTCGGTTGCAAATGTATTGTAGGTGTGGTCGATCACTGCCACGATATATCCGTGACTCGCGAGATTTTCGGCTTGCGACGTGTGGAGGAACCTAGAGGAACTGAAGCCGGGATTCGCAAGGATCAGCGGGTATGAAGTCTGTGCCGAAGAGACTTCGGCCCCCGAATAAGCATGACTGGATACGTACTTCAGGTGTTGAAAAGTAAACCCGGGGAGGCCATAGTTCGCCGCCATATAAGGTAAAATACGGGTATCGGGGATAAAGGGAGCGTACTTGCCGGTGCCAGCTTGAGCCGGATACCATACCTGAACCATCAGTTCCCTCTTGCCTGTCGCGGATTTTCCAAATGTCTCCTCCCGGTTTGGATCGACGAAATGAAAGACTTTCGTGCCGACCTTCAACTCGCCGGTTGGCGCCGGAAGGTCGAATACGGGAAACACATAGAGGAAGCACGCCGTTGCGATTAGCCCAATCACGATAAAAAGGCGGCCCAGCACCCTACGGATTCGCGAGGCAGTCCGAACGGCTTTCTGCGTTATGAAACCGTCTATAAGCGAAAGCATAAGCATCAGGAGCGTAAATCCGTATAAAAATAAAAGCTGAACCCTGTATCCTTCGACAAGAAAATGTATCGCTAAAAAAATGGAGCCGGCTCCGCTTGTCAGGAGCAAAGTTGATCTTCGGATACGTTGATTGAAAATGAACAGGAGTGCCAACAAACAAGCACTTGAAAAGAATAGCAGCATTTCAAAAAGCCTCACGCCAACTCCCCCTAAAAACTAATCCCATCGATGGATAGGATTAGTATACAGAAGCAACTAGGTTGATACCATTGATCTAGATGACATTGCCTTACACTCTTGTAAGGTTGCGCTACGATGGCGAAGAAAACGGCAGTTATGTGCTGGCTCCTGCCTTTCAACCTGGACCCGACTGCTGGGCTGTGGTTGGCTCCGGGGTTCTGTAACTGCTTTCTTCGACTTCTTGTTTGCAAGCTGTTGAACAAGAAAGCCCAAAAAGGGCCGCAACAGGTCACTTACTCACCACCTGTCACAGCCCTCCGACCCGCGTCCAACGCAGCCTTTCAGCTCTTACTCTTCTCCAGTCGCAATCGGATTCCCCTCATACGAAATCCAATCGCTCCAGCTTCCGGGGTACAGCTTCACATTGTTCAGCCCCGCTTCGCTTAGCGCGATCACATTCGGGCAGGCGGTAACGCCGGAGCCGCAGTAGACGATGATCTCCTCCGCCTGACGGAGCGCGTCGAAACGCTCGGCCAGCGCAGCTTCGTTCTTCCAAGCGCCGGTCTCATCCAAGGCGTCCTTCCAAAAATACGACTTCGCGCCGGGAATATGTCCGGCTATCCGGTCGATCGGCTCCTCGATGCCGAGGTAGCGCTTCGCTTCGCGGGAATCGATCAAAGTCACGCCGGGCTTGCCCAGCCGTTCCTTGACCTGCTCGACGCTGACAGCCAAGTCTTCGCGCACGCGGGGCGTAAATACGGCCTCGCGCAGCAACGGCGGCTCGTCGGTGACGGGATAGCCGGCTGCTTTCCACTTGCTATAGCCTCCGTCCAAAAGATATACCTTCTCATGACCGAGGTAGGTGAGCAGCCACCACAAGCGCGAAGCCATCGCTCCGCCCTGATCGTCGTAAGCGACGACGGTGGAGCCGGCATGGATGCCCGCTTGCCCCAGCTTCGCCGCAAGCTCCTGCACGTCAGGGAGCGGATGGCGGCCGCCGTGCTCCGTGATCGGGGCCGACAGGTCTCGCTCCAGGTCAAAATACACCGCGCCGGGAATGTGATCGATGTCGTAGCTTTGCTTCCCCGATTCCGACTTCCCCAGCGTGAACCGGCAGTCCGCGATGACGATGTGATCGTCCGTACCATGTTCGAAGAGCCACGGTTGGCTTACAATATGCTTCAAACCAATCACTTCCTTAGATGGGATGAAATACGGTATAGTTATCAGTATACAACGGAAAAATGCCCGGCGGAAGCGCAATCGTCGGCGCAAAACAGGAGGGACGATGCATAACGAAACGAAAAGCTTCCGTCTCGTTCCGATGCGGGAAGAGCATGGGCGCGATGTCTGTACGTGGAAGTACCCTCCCCCTTACGATTTGTACCACTGGGATCCGTGGGAGCAAATGGTTTCGCGCGGCGAGGAATTCGGCGATCCGCGCATCCGCGAGGCGCAGTACCGGGCCGTGCTTGACGAATCCGGGGAGCTGTGCGGCTTTGCGCAGTTTTTTCCGATGGTCGGCGTCACGCGCCTCGGGCTCGGGCTGCGGCCGGACTTGTGCGGCCAAGGCAGCGGTGAGGCGTTTGTCCATGCCATCGTCCGCGAGGCCAAACGCAGCGCGCCGGGCAACGAAATCGATCTGGAAGTGCTGACGTGGAATCAACGGGCCATCCGGACTTACGAGCGGGCCGGCTTTGTCATCACGGATACGTATGAACGCCCGACGCCGGAAGGGTCCGGTGAGTTTCACTGCATGGTATGGACAGGCACGATTAACGAAGGAGGACAAGACAATGGGGATTGACGTACGACCGAAGGCCGAGCTGCTTGCCGAGTTTCGCAGACTGCTTGCTTTTGCGGAAGAAATCCGCAGTGTGGACGAGCAGACGTGGGACAAGCCTCTGGCACCCGGCAAGTGGACGATGAAGGAAGTGGTCGGGCATCTGCTGCTGTGGGACCAGTATTTCTACGAGTCGGCGGTCGGCAAAATCGCTGAAGGCAAGCCGCTGACGCTGAAGCATCTGGATTTCGACGCGTTTAACGCCCGGGCAGCGCAGTACGGGCGGGATCAATCCGGCGGCAAGCTCGTGGAAGAGCTCGTGTTATGGCGCAGCCGGCTTACGGATACGCTTGAAGCGTTGCCCGAGACGGAGTTCGGCCGTTCGTTTCCGGACTTGGACGGCAAGCCGTTCGTCATCTCGGAATACATCCCGGATTTCGTCTGGCATGACCGGCATCATATCACGCAAATTCGCGAATTTTTGAATCCATCGAGCTAAGATCGGGGATCATCGCATGAAAAAAGAAGCGCTGCTCCGGATCGCGGACGTTCTGAACCGGCACGCCATCGAGTGGGGGCTTGGAGGTTCGTCCATGCTCTGGTTCCACGGACTTGTCGACCGCCCCAACGACATCGATCTGCTCGTTGCGGAGCACGATGCGCAGCGGGCGCACGAGCTGCTGAGCCGTCTCGGAACACACGCAGCCATGGAGCCGAAGGAGCCGTTCTGCACCAAATACTTCATCCACTACACCCTACTTGGTACGGAAGTCGATGTCATGGGATTGCTCAGCATCCGTCATGCGGAAGGCATATACCGGTTGGATTGGCGCAGAGACGCAAACACGCGGGTCGAGCCGCTGGAGAGCGTCTCCGTCCCGCTGACGCCGCTGGAAGATTGGTTCGTGTTGTACCTGCTTATGCCAGGACGAGGCGGCAAAGCCGATCTTATCGAAGCCTGCCTGAAGCGGCAGGGCGTTCGGCGGGACCGGCTGGAGGCCGCCTTGCGGCAGCCGCTGCCGGCCGAAGTACGCGCACGCGTGCTTGCAGCTATGGCAGAGGCGGGAGGCTAAACCAAGAGCTACGGCGTGCGCTTGTCTGTATTTCCGGCATAAGCCTCGTCATACTGGGTGACGCTCGCAAAGTCGAGCTCCGTCAATCCGCCCGCATTCCACGACGTCAAGCGGAGCGTCACCATCCGATAATCGATGGCGATCATCGGGTGATGGTTCATGGGCTCCGCGATGTCTGCGATCCGGTTCACAAACGCGATACTGCCTGCGAAGGCGGGGAAGCGGTATTTTTTCATCAGCCACTTCCCCTCTTCCACCGTCCAGCCCTCAAGACCGGACAGCCGCGCCTTCACTTCTTCCGCCGTCAGCTTGCTCCCCATGCCCTGCCGCCCCCCTTATACCAAGTGTATGACCCTTGTTAGCGCTTCCCCTTGATCGATGCGAATGACATGCCGCTTCGGGTCGTGCGTGACGGTACAGTCACCAACGCTCATCTGCGCTTCCGTCCCAAGCCCGTAGAACAAGTCGTCGGCCAGCGTCTTGATGCACTCCTTCCGCTCGCCTTCGTTCAATTCGCCCCAGTCCTCGGCCGACATTTCCAGAAACTCGTGACACCGCTCGATTTCTTGCAACGCATTCGTGAAATCGTCGATAATGTCTCGGTATTCCCTGCCGAATTTAATGCCCATCGTTCTCCGCCTTTCCCGCTGCCACCGTCGTTTCCGCGTATTCTGATTCGCCCTGTCCGTAGGTCCATATTCTCCGAAGAGACGGCGGCTCGCGGCCGGGCGGACGGCAACTGCAATCATGTTTGGCAATCCTTTTGACTCATTGTACTCGGAAACCGGACGGCCCGCAACCGCAGCAATAAAGCCGTGTACGAGGAAAAAAAGTCGCATTTCGGCCTTGATCCGGCACGCATTTCGATGCAAAATCTGGTACACTATAAGGATAGACAAAAAGGGCGGTGGGCGAAACATGCTGAAGCTGCAGATTCCGAAAAATCGAATGAATGAACTGATCGGGCATCTGCGCGACACTTTCGACCCGGCCAGGCTTGAGCGCGGATGGGCTTATTACCACAAGGGACAAGTGGCGGAGCTGGAGCTGAAGCATGGCGTGGAAGTGCATGCTTTGGTGCGCGGTACGAAGCGCTACGAAGTAATTCTCGATCTGGACCAGTTCGGCAAAAGCGAATGCAGCTGCCCGGACGGGGACAACTGCAAGCATATGGCCGCAGTCGCTTTCGCTCTGTACGCGACGTTCGGCCGTCCGGAGCTGCTGCTGCAGCAGCTCAAGCAGGCGATCGCCGTGCGTTCGCGGCAGCAGGCCAAGCAAACGGCGGTCTCCAAGGCTGCGGAGAAGCGGCAGGACCGGTTCGAGCCTCCGGCCCCGGATCACACGCCGGCCCAGTGGCAGAAGTTTTTTGACCAGCAGTTTTACGGCTTTTCCCTCAATCAGCAGCAGTCGATCGAGCTGTTCTACAGCGCAGTCAAGGAAAAGCTGCTGCCCCACGGCGAAGGTTGGGAACAGCCGCTGCGGGGGTTGTACTCGCTTCATGTGCTGTTCTTCGTGATGCGGAAAATCGAACAATTTTATCAGGAGACGAAAACGTCCTACCTTTCTTATTATATCGAAACGGGCTGCCGGACGGTCGGCCGCCAATGTCTCGAGGAGCTGCTGCGGCTTGTGCCCCGGCTCGATGTCGACCTTCTGGCGGAAAAAGCTTCGGCACCCTGGAAGGAAACGCTCGGTCTGCTGGCGGAGGCGGCGCTGTCGGGGAAGGAATCGCCTTTGTCGTGGTCTACCGTATACCGCAGCGTCTGGTGGCGGATGACAAGTTATCCCGCATGGATGGCGGAGGAACGAGCCC
Source organism: Paenibacillus sp. A3 (assembly GCF_001399685.1). Lineage (GTDB taxonomy): Bacteria > Bacillota > Bacilli > Paenibacillales > NBRC-103111 > Paenibacillus_G. Next base: position 9,344 of record NZ_JTHN01000239.1, on the reverse strand, counting down.
GGCTGCGGCGCATGCTGGAATCGCCCGATCTGATGCCGAGACGGCGGGATGCGCTGCTGCTGGCGGAGGCGCATTTTGCCGTGATCGAAGGCGACGACGACGCGGCGCGGGAGAAGCTCGAAGCGCTGTCCAAGCGGGAAGCGCGGGATTACTTCCTGTATCTGCACCGCTGCTACGAGGAAGAAGCGTGGGACCGGATGCTGGCCTGGCTTCGCTGGCTGCTGCCGGTCGTGCAGCGGGCCCAGCAGGAGGAGCTGCGGCAGTTTTGCCAATATTGGATGGAGGCGGTGCAGCGGCAGACCGACGACGGCGAGTGGGTGTCGGTCATGATCGCGCTGCTGCCGCGGACGTACCATTTCTATACGGCTTACTTGATGAAGGCGCAGCGCTATAAGGCTTGGATCGACTTGCAGCTCTCAAACCGCGTCTCGCCGCTGGATTTGTACTCGCTGGATTTGCAAACGGTCGAAAAGCACGATCCGTCGCTGATGCTGCCTCTGTTTCACCAGGCGGTAGAGCGTTGCATCGCGGAGAAAAACCGGACGGCCTACAAAAATGCCGTACGCTTGCTGAAAAAGCTGCACACTACGTACAAAAAACTGAACCGGTCGAACGACTGGGAAGATTTCATTTACCGGCTGGCGATGAAATATTCGCGCCTGCGCGCGCTGCAGGAAGAGCTGAGGAAAGGAAAATGGATTCCATGACCGATACGGGCCTCACCCACGTCCATGTGCGCTGGGCGCCGCAGGGCGGCTTCTTCCTGTGGGGCGCCCGCTATAACGGCGGCATCTGCGACGCTTATGATTTGCGGGACTGGCTGTTCGCTTGGCACGAGCCTTCCTTCTACGGAACGTTCATCGAAGTCGTCGAGTCGCAGAACGTCGAAGGATTGCTGCTGCCTGTGCTGGAAGCGCTTGACTATTTTGCGGCGCCGGGCGTCGTCCGGCACCAACGGCTCGCCTTCGGCCGCGAGCTGAAGGAGCTGACGCAGCTTGCGCCCCATGTCAAGGAAGCGCTGACGCACGGCCGCTTCATGCCGGATTTCGCCAAGTGGAAGGCCGGGGAGCTCGGCTGGAAGCTGCAGCTGCCCGAGGCGGCAGCGGCCTGGTCCGCCTCGCCGGTTGCGCAGCATTGGCTGGACCTGCTTATCCCGGCATGGATTCAGGAGGATGGCGTCATGCGCCAAAGTCTGGAGCAGCTGGAGCGCTCGTTTCCGCTGCTTGGACGCGGGGGCGGGCAGGCGGCCGAGCTGTGGATGGACGAGGAGGACTGGCTCATCTCCATCGGCTGGCAGTCGGACGGCACGCCGTTCCGCACGTGCCTGAAGCTCGAAGAGCCGGCCGAGTCCGGCGGCGCATGGCCGCTACGCGTCGTGCTGCAGGACCGCAGCGACAAGGACGTGCAGCATGAGGTGGCCCCGTCCGCCGTCGCCGGTTGGGCCGCGGCGGAGCCGGAAGCCGGCGTGACGGCCGCGGACGAAGCCGCGAGCGATGCGGCAGGCGGCATTGCGCCGCCTGAAGCGCAAGCGGAAGCGCCCGCGGGTACCGCCGCGGATTGCGAAGCCATGGCGGCCGCCGCGGCTGAGGCGCTCCCCGCCGAGTGGCGCCCGCATCTCGGCCGCGCAGCGCGCGATGCGGCGAAATGGCGGCGCATGCTGCCATGGCTGGCCGAGGGCGAAGCCGGGCTGCGCAGCACGCTGACGCCGGACGAGGCGTGGGAGCTGCTGGCCAAAGGCAGCCTGCGCCTGATGGAAGCGGGCTATTCGGTCATCCTGCCCGCTTGGTGGGAACGCATCCGCAGATGGCGTCCGCGCCTCAAAGCGAAGATCAAATCGTCGGTCGGCTCCGGCCCGCAGTCGATGTTCGGCCTGAATCAGCTCATGCAGTTCGATTGGAAAATCGCGCTGGGCGACGTCGAGCTGACCGAAGCTGAGTTCCGCGAGCTGCTGGAGCAGAACCGGCGGCTTGTGCAAATCCGCGGGCAATGGGTGCAGCTCGACCCGGTACACCTCGCCCAACTCCAGCGCGTCATGCATCAGGTGGAGAAGAAGCAAGGGCTGTCGTTCCGGGACGTGCTGGAGCTTCATCTGCTCGGCTCCAGTGAAGGCGAAGAGGACAAAGACTTCCACCGTACGCTCAACATGGAAGTCGAGCTTGACGAGCAGCTTCAAGAGCTTGTCGATCTGCTGAATCATTCGAAGCGCCCTCCGCTGCTGGAGCCGCCGGACAGCTTCCGCGGCAAGCTGCGGCCGTATCAGGTGGAAGGCATCTCGTGGCTCGTGTTCTTGCGCGAATGCGGTCTCGGCGGCTGTCTGGCCGACGACATGGGGCTCGGCAAGACGATCCAGATGATCACGTATTTGCTGCATCTCCGGGAGCAGCAGCTGGCCATCGATACCCAAGCGACCGACAAGCCGCAGACGGGCGGAGCCGCCCCTTCCCTGCTGATCTGCCCGACATCCGTGCTGGGCAACTGGCAGAAGGAGCTGCAGCGCTTCGCGCCGGACCTGCGCGTGCATCTGCATTACGGGCCGGCCCGGGCCAAAGGAAACAGCTTCGCCGAGAGCTGCAGCGAAAGCGACCTCGTGCTGACGACGTACACGCTGTCGCATCTGGATGAGACGGAGCTGGGCTCCGTTTCATGGGAATCGATCTGCCTCGACGAAGCGCAGAACATTAAGAACGCCTACACGAAGCAGGCGCAATCGATCCGCAAGCTCGCCGGACGGCACCGGATCGCCCTGACCGGGACCCCGATCGAGAACCGGTTGACCGAGCTGTGGTCCATCTTCGATTTTCTCAACCCCGGCTATCTCGGCACGCTGCGCGATTTCACCCAGCGGTACGTCGGCGCCATCGAGCGCACGCAGGACAAGGAGCTCATCGCCAAAGTGCAGCGGCTGATCCGACCCTTCCTGCTGCGGCGTGTTAAGAAGGACCCGTCCATTCAGCTCGATCTGCCGGAAAAGTACGAGTACAAAACGTACGTCTCGCTCACGGCCGAACAGGCGACGCTGTACGAGAACTATATTCAAGACATGTTCGAGCGGATCGACAAGCTGTCGGCGATGGAGCGCCGCGGGATGATTCTCGCCGCGCTGACGAAGCTGAAGCAGATCTGCAACCATCCGGCGCTGCTCGCCAAGGATGCCATCCGGGCGCCTTGGCGCGAACGGTCGAACAAGGTCGAACGGCTGCTGGAAATGGTGCAGGAGCTGCGGCAGGAAGGCGACAAGTGCCTCATTTTCACCCAATTCGTGGAGACGGGGCATTTGCTGCAGCGGGTGCTGGAGGAAGAGTTCGGAGGCAAGGTGCCCTTTCTTCACGGAGGCAGCTCCAAGGCGGAGCGGGACCGCATGATCGAAACGTTCCAAGGCGAAGCGCCGCCGGAGGAGAACGATTCCGGCATTTTCCTGCTGTCGCTCAAAGCTGGCGGCACCGGACTTAACTTGACCGCGGCGAATCACGTGTTCCATTTCGACCGCTGGTGGAATCCCGCCGTGGAAAACCAGGCGACGGACCGCGCCTTCCGGATAGGCCAGACGCGCCATGTGCAGGTGCACAAATTCGTCACGCTGGGCACGCTGGAGGAACGCATCGACGAGATGATCGACAAAAAGCTCGGGCTCAGCCAGCAAATCGTCGGCACCGGCGAGCAGTGGATCACCGAGCTGTCGACGGACGACTTGAGAGATTTGTTCTCCCTGCGCAGCGAATGGGTGGAGCGTGCCTGAGCCGCTCCCCCCATTTTATCTAAAATACAGCTAGACAGCAGGAAACTTTTTTCTCGCGCAATCGCAGCCTAATCCGAATCAAGCAAGGGCGCGAGCTCCAGCATGCGGCTTGAAGAGACGCGTCCTTTTCCCCTTCCCTTTCCCCTCCGTTTCCGGAAGACAATAGCAAAGCTTCCTGACATCCTTCGCCCCATGCCGTCATAAGCCTCCCCTTTCGCCGAAACAGTGATTTTTTTTACGTTCCGGCTCGAAAAGCACCGTTCGCGATAGAGGATTTACTCTGCTTTTGTCGAACTAGGAACGTACAAAAAAAGAATGTCTATTTGCCGAGAAGGTGGCTCTGCCATGAACATGACACGATCGAAAATTTCACTCGGGTACGTGATCGTCGTGATTTCCCTGCTTGTGATGATCAGCGTCTCCAGCTTTGTCGCATCCTCCAGCACGGAAAAAGAACTGAACAGCGTCGTGAACGAAGTGATTCCGCTAAACAACTTGGCCGAAAGCTTACTTGTCGATCTGGTCAATATGGAATCCGGGCTGCGGGGCTACGAAGTGACACAAGACGAAAAATACTTGGAGCCCTACGATTTCGGCAAAGCCCAGTTGCAGGACGACTTGCTCGCCATGGCTGCGTTTCAGAAAAAATACCCCGGCCTGCGCAGCGTCATGGAAGGCGACGCGATCCCGCAAATTCAGCGGCTTCAGGAGCATTATGCCAGCCAAATCGAGCTGATCCGCGCCGGGAAGCTGCCTGACGCGATCAAGCGGGTGTCCATGGGCAAAAACCAGATGGACCGCTTTCGCCAAATTCATACGAAGTTGACCTCCGAGATTGAGCTCATTGCAGCGGAAGCATATTCATCGGCTCAAACCGCAGAGAAACGGGCGCGCGTCATCGTTTTCATCGGCGGCGGGATCGCCATTATCGTCGGCCTGTTCTCGTTCTTCATCTTCAACCGGGCCAATCAGGCTGAAGCCAAGCTGCGCAAAAGCGAGGAAACGTACCGGCACATGGCGGAAAGCCTGGAGGTGCAGAACGAAGAGATCATTGCCCAGCAGGAGGAGCAGGAAGCAACGCTGGAGAAACTGTCGCAGCGCGAGCTGGAATTGGAGGCCATCAGCAGCTATCAGGAAAAGCTCACCGGCTCGACGGACATGGCCGACTTTTTGAACGCTTCCCTCCCGGCGCTGCTGGAATCGCTGAACCTCGATGCGGCTCTGCTTGTGTTGAAAACACCTGGCGGCGACGGAGCGGAAGCGTCTTATCAGGTCGCCTATTCCATCGGCTATCCGTCGACGCTGCCCACGATGCTGGAAAGCGAGCTGTTCGGCATGGCACGGCGCGTCCTGAAGGAGAAAATGCCGCTGGAGAGCGTGCGCCAAGCTACCGCGCAGGAAGGCGGCTTCCATCAAGGCATCACCCACGCGATAGACCGCTATTATCCGCTGTTCAACGATGAGCATGAAACGACCGGCTTCCTGCTGCTGACCGGATATCTAACTTCGCCGGACGAGCAAAAAACGCGGCTGGCCAAAGGGCTAATCCGCCAATTCGGACTTGCCTTCCTGGCGCAGCAAATGAATGAGGAGCGCCGCCGTCAATCCGCCCGTCTGGAGGCGCTCTACGAGCAGCTTCAGCAGGAGAAGGCGGCGATGGAGGAACAGCGCGACCTGATCAACAACATCCTCGAATCGACACACGAGGGCATGATGATGTGCGATGCTTCAGGGAAGCTGATGTTTTTCAATCATCGCATGAACGATTTCCTCCGGCTTAGCGGACGCACCGGCGAATCGATCGCCGAGATCAGCCGGGAGCTGCTTGATCGTTCGCCTAGCTTTGCCCGCGTTTCCCAATCGATCCGCGGCCTGCTCCGAGGCGACTTGAATACGCTGACGGAGCGCTTCTCTTTCACCGACGGGGAGGAGCAGCAAAGATATGTGGAGCTGTACGCCATCCGGATGATGGTCGAACGCCACGACGAGGAACTCGGCTTCCTGTTCGTATTCCGCGACCGGACCGAGGAAGAGAAAGTCGACGAGATGAAAAACGAATTCATCAGCATCGTCTCACACGAGCTGCGGACGCCGCTTGCGAGCGTTCTCGGTTTTATCGAGATTTTGCTCAACCGTCAGCTTACGCCGGAGAAGCAGCAGCGTTACCTGCAAACCGTCTATAAAGAGGCGACCCGGCTTTCGACGCTGATCAACGACTTTTTGGATCTGCAGCGGATGGAATCCGGCAAGCAAATTTATCATTTTGCCCCGGTAGAGCTGGGAGGATTGCTGCAGGAGGTGGTCGAGCAGTGGCGGGGCAAGCAAAGCCACGACATCTCGCTTCATCTGCCGCAGCAGGAAGTGTGGGTGCGCGGCGACGCGGACCGGTTGAAGCAGGTGGCGCATAACCTGCTTAGCAACGCGATCAAATATTCGCCTCAGGCGGAGCGCGTCGATTTGACGCTCCGGCAGGACGGCCAAGACGTACAATTCCTGGTTCAGGATTACGGCCTCGGCATCCCGGAGGAAGCCAAGGATAAGCTGTTCTCCAAATTTTACCGCGTCGACAATTCCGACCGCAGACAGATCGGCGGAACAGGCCTCGGGCTGTCCATCGTACGGGAAATCGTCGAAGGCCACGAGGGGACGGTCGCATTCGAATCGGAGATGGGCGCAGGCACGACCTTCACCGTGACGCTCCAAGCTTACCGGGTCGGAACGGCGGATAACAGCATCATGATTTTGGAGGATGACGATAATTTGGCGAAGCTGATTCAAGTGGCGCTCGCCAAGCTGCATATTCCGACGATGCATGTGCGCTCGGCCGAGGAAGGGATCCTCGCCCTGCACCGGATCGAAGAGGGCGGCCCCCGGCTGTGCATTGTGGACATTCATCTGGAGGGAACGAAGAACGGCTGGGATTTCATCGGCGAGCTGTACCGCCATCCGAAGTTTTACCGGACCCCGGTGATCGTATCCACGGCTCTGGAGCCTCCGCAGGATTATCACGAGAAAGATATCGAGAAGTTTTTGCGCAAGCCGTTCTCGATGGATAAGCTGCTGCAGGTGGCCGAGCAGTTGCTTAGCAACACCGATCGGCATCCGGCGTACATTTTCCCGGCACAGGATGAAAATTTCCTGACCAACACGCTCGCCAAAAACGGCATCGAGGTCGAAGAGATCACCCGGAAGCCCGATCTGATCGAAATCGAGCCGAAGACGCGCCGGCCCTCCGGCGACGAAGGCTCCCGGGCGGGATAAACGATAAGCGGCAAGACCCCCATTCGGCGCTCCGTCAACACGGTGCCCGGATGGGGGTCTTTTTAGGTTAGGCTGAAGTGGCCCGGAATAATTGCTGCCTGCTCTTGCTCGCTCCATAGACGTTCATTGGACTACCGTTCCCGTTCCCACATTAAGCCCGAACGCCAAGGTGCCGCAAAAACGTCCGGAACCCCACCATCCCCTGCTCGCTGCGCTTGTATACGCCCGCGTCGCGCAGAACGTCCGCGAACTTGCGGCCCGTCTCCGTTTGCAGCGCTTGCCTCGCGTCCTCCTCCGGCATAGCCGTACCGTAACGGCCAACGAGCTCCTCCAGCCATTCGGCGTGCTTGTGCAGCGGATGCGACGGATCGCGCGTAATCTTCCCGTCCAGCTTCTCCTCCCCGGTCAGCAGCCTGGACGCCAGCTCCAGCTCGTCCTTGAGACGGCCCGGCAGCACGGCGAGCCCCATCACCTCGATCAAACCGATGTTCTCTTTCTTGATGTGGTGAAGCTCCTTGTGCGGGTGAAAAATACCGTCGGGATGCTCCTCGCTTGTCCGGTTGTTGCGCAGCACCAGATCGAGCTCGTATTCCCCGCTCGCATTGTTGCGGGCAATGGGGGTGATCGTGTTGTGCGGCACCTTGACGCCCGCCTGCTCCGTAAACGCGAAGATGTCTTGCGACGGATCGCTGTAAGACTTCCACGCGTCCAGAATCGCCGTAGCGAGCTTTAACAACTGATCGCGGTTGTGGGTGGCGATGCGGATGACCGACATCGGCCATTTGACGATGCCGATCTTCACGCCGGGATAATCCGGATGGCTGAAGCTTTCTTCGACGCCCGCCTTTTCCATCGGAAACTTGTGCCGTCCGCCTTGAAAATGATCGTGGTTCAAGATCGATCCGCCGACAATCGGCAGATCGGCATTCGAGCCGACGAAATAATGCGGGAAGCGCTCCACGAAATCGAGCAGACGCTCGAACGTCTCCTTCGACGTCTTCATCGGCCGGTGCTCCCGGTCGAAAATGATGCTGTGCTCGTTGTAATACACGTAAGGCGAATACTGAAAATACCACGTTTCCCCGGCCAGCTCAACCGGAATGACCCGCAGGTTCTGTCGCGCCGGATGATTGAGCCTGCCGGCGTAGCCCACGTTTTCGATACACAGCAGGCATTTGGGGTAATGACTCTGCGGCGCGTTTCGTAGCATCGCGATTTCTTTCGGGTCTTTCTCGGGCTTCGACAGGTTTACGGTAATTTCTATATCGCCGTATTCCGTCGGAGCAAGCCAATACATGTTTTTGCCGATCCGGTCCATCCGGATGTAGTTCGAATCGATGCACAGCTTGTAGAAAACGTCCGTCGCCGCCCCGATGCCCTCGGACTTCGCAGTCGTCCAGAACCGGTGCACAAGCTCGGATTCTCGCGGCATCAGCTGCCCCATCAAACGGGCATCCAGCAGATCGCGCACTGTCGTGTTATTTTCTTCAAGCAGGCCCGATTCGGCCGCGTAATCGAGCAGCGGCTCCAGCAGCTCCACTGCGCTGTCCGCCACCGGCTCGGTCAGCTCGCCCTCGTACGGCTCGCCGATACACAGCAGATCGAGCAGCCCGTTGCGGGCCGCATAGACATCCAGCGGCTCCAATAGTCCGCGCTTCAGGCCGAATTGCAGCAGCCGTTCGACCCGGTAGGCCGCCTTCCGGTCGGGGGAGCCGAATTCGGTTTCCATCTGTCTTTGTTCCATTGTTCTCCACTCCTTCGGATCGGCCGGCCTTCGGGCCGAGCGCCTGCACCCGTAATTTTACTTGCCGTAGCCGTCCGGATTCGCTTGATGCCAAGCCCATGCGGAGGCGATGATTTGCTGCAGGCTGTCCCGCTTCGGCTGCCAGCCGAGCTCCGTTCTGCCGCGCTCCGAGGAGGCGACAAGCACCGCCGGATCTCCCGCTCTGCGAGCTTCGACGACCGCCGGAATCGCATGTCCCGTCACTTCGCGCGCGATGTCGATCACTTCTTTCACGGAGAAGCCTTTGCCGTTGCCGAGATTGTACACGCTGCTATCCCCGCCGGCGCGAAGCTTTTCCACCGCGAGAATATGGGCGTCCGCAAGGTCGGTCACATGAATGTAGTCGCGGATGCATGTGCCGTCCGGCGTCGGATAATCTTCGCCGAAAATCGAGATATGCGCGCGCTTGCCGAGCGCCACCTGCAGAATGATCGGCACCAGATGGGTCTCCGGCGAATGGTCTTCGCCGATCCGGCCGCTTTCGTGCGCGCCGGCCGCGTTGAAATAGCGCAGCGAGACGTATTTGATGCCATGCGCGGTATCGAACCAACGCATCATCTTCTC
>NZ_JTHN01000238.1 GCF_001399685.1 Paenibacillus sp. A3 | reverse complement strand
TGTGTATAAGAGACAGCCAATCAATAGCCCGGTTCACTGCAGGCGTATCTCGCCCGGATTCGGCAAACCGGGTTATTGATCGGCGGGGAGCGGCAGCTGCAGTTTTTTGCCGATACCGCCGCTGAAAAGGTCGTGCTCAAAAGCGGGCTGTCCGAGCTAACGGAGCGCCTGAGGTCGGAAACCCGGAACACGGTGGTGCTGGCTTCGGGCGATCCGTTGTTTTACGGGATCGGAGGCTACTTGTCCGGCAAGCTGCCCGGGCGGGTGGAGGTTTACCCGCAAGTAAGCTCGCTGCAGCTTGCTTTTGCGCGGATCGGCGAGAGCTGGCAGGACGCCGCGGTCGTCAGCGTACACGGGCGCAGCATGCAGGGCTTGGCGCAGCGGATCGACGGCGCGAAGAAGGTGGCGCTGCTCACGGACGAGCACAATACGCCGGGGGCGATTGCGCGCTATTTGCTGAATTACGGCATGACCGAATACGACGCGTTCGTCGGCGAGAACCTCGGTGGACCCGCCGAGCGGACGGGCTGGTTCGGGCTGCAGGAGCTGGCCGATATGGCGCAGACGCACTTTTCGCCGCTCAATGTCGTTGTGCTGCGGATGCGCAAAGACGCCGAATCGCCGCGCTGGGCGCTGGGCATCGAGGATGGAGAGTTTGCGCAGCGGAAGCCGGACAAAGGGCTTATCACGAAAAAGGAAGTCCGTGTGCTCAGCTTGGCGGCCCTGCAGTTGAAGCGGGACAGCGTCGTTTGGGACATCGGCACCTGCACGGGCTCGGTCGCGATCGAAGCGGCGAAAATATGCCGCGAAGGCGCGGTGTACGCCATCGAAAAGAACGAGGGCGACCTGGATAATTTTCACGAGAACGCCCGCAAATTCCGTACGGACATTACCGCCGTACACGGCAAAGCGCCCCAAGGTCTGGAGCAGTTTCCCGATCCTGATGCGGTCTTTATCGGCGGCAGCGGCGGCGAGCTGCGCGAGCTGTTGGCCGTATGCTGTGCCCGGCTGAAGCCGGAAGGGCGGATCGTGCTGAACGCGGTGACGATCGAGAACTTGTCCGCCGCGTCGCAAGCTTTTGCCGCAGAAGGGTTCGTGACGGACATTACGCTGACCCAGATGAGCCGCAGTAAGCCGATTTTGGACATGACGCGGTTTGAAAGCTTGAATCCGGTATACATCATTGCAGCGCGGAAGCGGACGGATAAAGGAGAGGACGGAACGGATGAGTAAGCTGGGCACATTGTACGGATTGGGCGTGGGGCCGGGGGACCCCGAGCTGATAACGGTGAAGGCGTTCCGCCTGCTGAAGGAGTCGCCGGTCATCGCCTATCCCCGCAAGAAATCCGGGGCCAAGAGCTACGCTTTGGCAATTACGGAGCTGTACGTCGATACCCGGGAGAAGGAAATGGTCAGTCTGACCTTCCCGATGACGAAGGACCGCGAAGCGCTGGAGAAGCAATGGAACAAGACGGTTGACACGGTATGGGGCTATCTCAGCCAAGGGAAAAACGTCGCGTTTGTCACGGAAGGCGATCCGATGCTGTACAGCACGTACATTCACCTGATGCGGCTCATGAAGGAGCGCCATCCCGAGGTGGAAGCCGTATCCATACCTGGGATCTCTTCCGTGCTTGCCGCTGCGTCGAGGCTCGGCCTGCCGCTGGCGGACGGAGACGAGCAGGTGGCTGTCGTGCCTGCGACCGACGATTACGAGGCGATGCGCCGGGCGCTTGAAACGCACGACTGCGTCGTGTTTATCAAGGTAGCGAAGGTCATCGACCTGATGCTGACCGTGCTGCGCGATTTGGGGCTGGTCGACAAGGCGGCCGTCTTGACCAAGGTAACCTCTGCGGAGGAGCTGATCTGGCGCAACATGGAGGAGCTGGCCGGACGGGAGCTGGAATATTTGACGCTGATGGTGGTGAGAAAATAGATGAAAATTTATATTATCGGAGCAGGTCCCGGCGACCCGGATTTGATCACCGTCAAAGGACTCCGCATCCTGCAGGAAGCGGACGTCGTGCTGTATACGGATTCGCTCGTCAATGAGGAGCTGATTGCCCGGGCGAAGCCGGGGGCGGAGGTGCTGCAAAGCGCGGGCATGAGCCTGGAGGAAATGGTCGCGGTCATGACCGACCGGGTCAAAGCGGGCAAGCTTGTGGCACGGGTGCATACCGGCGATCCAGCCGTGTTCGGGGCGATTATGGAGCAAAAGGCGCTGCTCGCCAAAGAAGGCATCTCCTGCGAGATCATCCCGGGCGTCAGCTCGGTGTTCGCGTCCGCAGCGGCGGTCGGCGCGGAGTTGACGATCCCGGATCTGACGCAGACGCTGATTTTGACGCGGGCCGAGGGACGCACCCCGGTGCCGGACCGCGAGCAGTTGAAAGAGCTGGCGTCGCATCATTGTACAATCGCGTTGTTCCTCAGCGCGACGCTGACCAAAAAAGTCGTGCGCGAGCTGACCGATGCGGGCTGGAGCCTCGATACGCCGGTAGCGGTCGTGCAGCGGGCGACATGGCCGGATCAATTGATCGTTCGCACGACGCTGGAGAAGCTGGACGAGGATATGCGGACGAACGGCATCCGCTCGCATGCGATGATTTTGGCCGGGTGGGCGCTCGACCCGAATATCCACGAGAAAGACGAATACCGCTCCAAGCTCTACGATAAAACGTTCACTCACGGCTACCGCAAAGGAGTGAAGGAATGATGAGCGCGAAGGGCGGAGACGGAGAGCGGAAAGGTATGGTGGCGGAGGCAGTGTCGGCCGCAGCGGCGGGCAACGTGCCCGGAGCCGCGGCGGACGGCGCTCAACCCATTGCTCTGCAGGAAGGCGTAATCCCGGCGATCAGCTTGAACGGAGACTACGCCGTCGTCGCCATTACGAAGCACGGCGTGGAGCTGGCACGGCGTTTGCAGAGCACGTTTTCCCATGCCGACGTGTATTACATGTCCAAATTCGCGCGAGGCGACGAAGCGGCCAAAGGCATCCAATTGTTCGAGGGCAGCGTGCGGCTGCTGTTTCCCGCGCTGTTCCCGGCGTATAAGGGCATCATTTGCATCATCTCGCTGGGCGCGGTGGTCCGGATGATCGCTCCGCTGCTTGAGGATAAAAAGAAAGACCCCGGCATCGTCGTCATCGACGACAAAGGGGAGCATGTCATCAGCGTGCTGTCGGGCCATCTCGGCGGAGCCAACGAGCTGACGCGCGAGGTGGCGGCGGCGCTGGGCGCAAGACCCGTGCTGACGACTGCGTCCGACGTGCAGAAGACGATCGCCGTCGACCTGTTCGGCCGCCGTTTCGGCTGGACGTGGGAATCGGCCGACAAGCTGACGCCGGTCAGCGCGTCCGTCGTCAACGAAGAGCGAGTTGCCGTCGTCCAGGAGTCCGGCGAGCCGGACTGGTGGCTGTATGACACGCCGCTGCCGCAGACGATCCGGGTGTACGGTGACGTGCGGAGCGCGCTGGCGGACGATCCGCA
>NZ_JTHN01000237.1 GCF_001399685.1 Paenibacillus sp. A3 | reverse complement strand
CCACCTCTATTTGTCTGAGTTTTTCTACTTCTAGGGTTCCTCAACAGTCTAAGGTCAGCTATGACCTTTTCTTTTTACATACAAAGTTAGTGGATGCTAACCAAAAGGAGCGGGTTCAGTCATGAAAAAAGTTTTGATCGTGCAAGGAAATCCGGTGGAGCACAGCTACGGATGGGCGCTTGGAGAGGCTTATGCGGAGGGAGCTGCAGCTTCCGGGGCTGAGGTTCGGGTAATTCGTCTGGCAGAGCTGGATTTTAACCCGAATCTGTCGGGCGGATACAAGCATAAGCTTCCGCTGGAGGACGATCTGGTCAAGGCGCAGGAGTCCATCCGGTGGGCGGAGCATCTGGTCTTTACATATCCGATCTGGTGGGGAGGTCCGCCTGCGCTGCTCAAGGGCTTTCTCGACCGCGTCTTCCTGCCGGGCTACGCATTTAAATACAAGAAAGGCTCCTCGCTTCCCGATCAGCTGCTCAAAGGCAGAACGGCGAGGCTGATCGTGACGATGGATGCGCCGCTCTGGTATTACCGGCTCGTGCAAGGCCAGCCGGGTCATCGGATGATGAAGCTATCCACGCTGCAGTTTTGCGGCATCCGGCCCGTCAAGGTCACCTCCATCGGTCAAGTCGGCAAGTTGACGGACATGGAGCGAGAGCATTGGTTGGTGAAAGTGAACCGTCTGGGACAAGCTTTGGCGTAAGCGACAAGAAGCCTGTGCCTCCCGCAAGGGGACACAGGCTTCTTGTGCAGATCAGTGGGAAGCCGCCGCTTCGGCTGCCGGGTCCAGCTTCTCCCTGCTCATTGCGAAGGCTGCAACAAGCGCCAAGCCTGCCGGGATCAGGCTCCAGGCAAACGTCAGGACGACGGAGGACGACAGCCCTTCCGCGATCGTGCCCAGCGCTTGCGGAGGGATCTGGGCCCGGGTGGCCGGGTCCAGCAGCGCATGCGGGTCGCTGAAGTCGAGGCCCTGCGGGACGGCGGCTTGACCGCTTCCGGTAAAGGCATCCGTCAGCTTCCGGGTCAGCGCATGGCTTTGGATGATGCCGAACAGCGTGATGCCGAGGGTCATGCCGAGCGAACGAAGGAAATTGAGCGTAGACGTCGCCGCCCCGCGCTGGCTGGCCGGGAACGAATGGATCGCCGCGTTGCTGAGCACGGAGAAGGAAGCTCCGATGCCGAGGCCCGTCAAGATCATGTACAGCGTGACGATCAAACGCGGCGATTCGGGCGTCAAGGTCGTGAGAAGGGCGAGACCCAGTACAAGCAGGACCAGCGTCGGAATCATGATCGACCGGAACGGTATCTTTGTCATCAAGAAACCGCCCAAGGTCGCCGTAACGACCGAGCTGAGCATCATCGGCAGCAGCATGAGACCGGAATTGGTGGCCGTTCCGCCAAGCACGCCTTGAATGAAGATCGGAATATACACGGAGGCCGTAATGAACGCCGCTCCGCTCAAAATCGCAACGGCATTGCTTGTCGCGTAGAGACGGTTCCGGAACATGCCGAACGAAATGATCGGCTCTTCGGCACGCTTTTCGACGAACAGGAACAGCAGGGTAAGGACCGCAAATCCGGCGAACAAGCCCAAGATTTGAATCGAGCCCCAGGCATACTGCTTGCCGCCGAGCTCCATCGCGAACATGAGGCAGACGACGGCTCCGACCAGTGTGGTGGCCCCCCACCAGTCGATCCGCTGCTTCGAATGAACCGGCGACTCTTTATAGAAGAACGCAATCATGACAAACGAGATTAAGCCAAGCGGCAGGTTGATATAAAAAATCCAGCTCCAGTGGATGTAATCCGTAATGTAAGCCCCGAGCAGCGGACCGAAAATACTGGACATGCCGAACACCGCGCCGAATAGCCCGCCGAGCTTACCCCGGTTCTCCGGCGTGACCGTGTCGAACATGATCGTAAACGCAATTGGCACCAAGGCCCCGCCGCCAATTCCTTGAATCGCGCGGTAGATGCTTAATTGTACGATCGAAGTCGCGGTTCCGCAGAGAACGGAGCCGAGCATAAAGACGATGATCCCGAAGACGAAAAATCGTTTGCGTCCATACATATCGGATAGTTTGCCGAAGATCGGCATTCCTGCCATTTCCGCCACCATGTAGGCGGAGGTCGCCCAGACGAATTTATCGAGTCCGCCGAGCTCCCCGACGATCGTTCCGATCGCGGTCGCCATGATGGTATTGTCCATCGAGGCCATCAGGATCGCGAGAAGCAGCCCCGCTACGACCATCCCGGTTTTGTTGTTTGTTTTGCTCATGAGTCGTTGTCTACCTCCGATATGAAATGTTTTAAGCTTTATAGACATACTATACCTTAGTCTAACTGACAACTGGATGTCAGGATTCAGCGGTTGGATATAAAGTTTTTTTGGAGATATGGGGGTGCGGGGGGTTCGTAAAAGGGGGAGTGTTTTCACATGACTTATTTTGTCGAAAGATATAAAACGTAAGCGGCGCAAATGAAAAACCACCGATTAGCTTCACAGACGGGCCTTCGGTGGTTTTTCTCCGCTTACTAAAGTTTCATTACAGCGCACCGTGGGTTAGCGTCCAGCAGACCATGATGTGCGACCAACACTTCAGGGTCTGATAGAAGATCGGCAGCCTTGTTACGCTAACGAGCAGGAGGCTCACAGAAATCGATCATCATACACCAGCATAAAGGATCACTCCCCCCACAATGAGGGCAACAACCTCCTGTATATGTAATTCTAGCTGTATCTGAATGAAGCACACCATAATCAGTAATCGGTTCGACGCCCGGGATCGGTTCGTCTTCTGGGATCTCCCGCACTTTCATGTCCGACCACTTTCCGCTCCAGGAACAGATACTGCACTTTAGAATCTCTTCCGAATGGTTCAACGCATTCTGGATGACGATTGTGCATTCTCTACTGTAGGTATTACAAGAAGGACAATTGTGTATTTTCATGATTCATCACCTCTCGGCAAAAGTGAGCTCTCTGTTTCGTAGTTTCTTAAACCCGAGATATCCTCTGAATTCCGGGGTAGGCTGTACATACTGTATCCAAGCAGGTGAGGTAAATCCGATTCTTTTAAGACCGCATGCCGATGGGGCGAACATGGCCCCTTAAACAACAAAGGCGCTCCCGCCGAATAGACGAACGGAAGCGCCTTTACAACGAATCAAGCCCCGTCTTCCTTGAAGCGGAAGCTGCGGGCGATGTAGAGCACCGGCGTCGAAGCGACGGAGATGACGAATTTGAACAAGTAGGTCGTCAGCAAAATTTGCAGCCAGACGTCCAGCGTATACACCCCGGCGAAAGCGATGGTGCAGAAGACCAGCGAGTCCACAAGCTGGCTGAGCCCCGTGCTGCCGTTCGTCCGGATCCAGAACTGGTTGTAAACGGGAAATCGCTTCTTCAGATAGCTGTACACCCGCACGTCGAGGAACTGGCTGATAAAGTAGGCGCATAGACTGGCCGCGGCCAGTCGCGGCATTAAGCCGAAGATCGTCTCGAGCGAGCTCTGCGCGATGTCGCTTTCCTGCGGCGTGAACACGAGCGCCATCTGCATGATGACCGTCGAAGCGACCAAGCTGAAAAAGCCAAACCATACCGCCTGCTTGGCTTCCTTCGTCCCATATTTCTCGTTGAGCAGGTCTGTCGACATGTAGATCGACGTGTAGATGGTGTTGCCGAGGGTCATCACGATGCCGAGCAGCTCGATCGTTTTGACGACTTGGATATTGGCCAGCACGGTAGCGAAGCCGATCCAGGCGTACAGTCCTTTCTTCCCGAAAAAACGATAGCAAAGCAGAAACAAAGCAAAATTCACGACGACAAACAAAATTCCCCATGCCAAATTAAACACGTACCGTTTCCCCCTTAGTTTTGATAACGCGGGATGGTCTCGAACCGCGGATGGGCCGGAAGCCCGATCGAATAACAGAATAGCAGAAACGACCAAGAAAAGGAATGGAACGATTTTACATAAAAATCATAAAAATCCCCTGAAAAGCCGCAGCATCGTTCGACAACGTGCGGTTCAGGGGACGTTCGGGCGGCAAACAATATACAGTTCCGCAGAGGGAGGCCCTTATTTCTTGGCGGCGAGCCAGTCGCTGAGGGCGCCGGTATCGGTGTCGGACAGCCTGCCTTTGAAGCCGGGCATCGCCCCACGGCCATTCGCGACGATCGCTGCGATCTGGTCCTTGGAGTACTTGCCGCCTACCTTCGTCAGGTTGGGGCCGACGCCGCCTTCAAAATTGGCGCCATGACAGCTGAGGCAATTTTGCTTATAGATCGCTTGGGCATCCACGGTAACAGTTCCGCCTCCCGGGGCGGGGGTTGCGGCTCCTTGATCCGCAGGCGGCGTTTTGGCGGGTTGACCACAGGCAGACAGCGAAACGGCAAGGAGAAAGGCGGCGCATACGAATGTTTTGTTCATCTGGCGAGCTCCTTTGGAAGAATGCTGAAACTTGTCGGCCAGGAAACCTTGGCCCTCCAACAAGCTTCGAACCCTGTGTGTTCAGGGACGTCTGATCTAGGTTTTCCTGCGCCGTTTTTTTCATGCACGGGCTGCGGCGGACAAGACAGCTCGATCCAGGCTGCTGCCCTTGCTATAATAGAGCTGGAACGGG
>NZ_JTHN01000236.1 GCF_001399685.1 Paenibacillus sp. A3 | reverse complement strand
TACAGGCATCGGTAGGCTCCAGTCATTTTGTTCCTCTTCTTTTCGTCTGACATCTCTAAGAGCTAGTACGACAGCTTTGCCAGGAGTCTCGCAGGTTCAATTCTATAACGACCCAAATCGTGAGCGCTGTGCATCAATAACGTCACAATGAAAGCCGGAAAGTCCATCTCCGGGTGATTGATGAAACCCTGCTGCGCGTAGAACTCCTCGGCATACGCTGGTTGGATATATCCCTCCACCCGCTCTTGAAACCTGTGAATTTGATTCGAATTAGCGGTATTTTCACAGGTTTCAAAGGCGGACGTAAACTCTTACGGGATATACCCCACCTCTATTTATATGAGATTTTCTACTTCTAAGGCTTCTCAACCATCTCGTGGGATTATTATCATCCCCTGCTTTTGTAGGTGAGGATTATGGAGAAACGACAACGTCAGCCGTTTTGCGCGGGACCAATTGGTAGCTGTTGTATTGGCTCAATACGCCCGTTACATCGTACCATACGCCGGTTTGCAGCGTCGGGTAAATGTTCGTGGCTTGCATGACGCGCAGCAGAATCGAGTTGTTGTTCGCGTCAACCGCCGTGATGTTGTAGCCGCCGCCGGCCGGATTGGTCGGCAGGCTGTTGATTTTTACCTTGACCGTCTTCACCAGCGTGCTTTCGAGCGGCTCGGCCGCAGAGGCTTGCGTCAATTCCGGAACGGTTTTGGTCACAGCTGCCGGCATCGGAGCCGTACCCGTTTTCGTAACGGTAGCCGCCGAAGTCGGGATGATCTCCGTCAGCCCGTTGTATACCGTGATCGTACCGGTTACGCGCACTTTGTCGCCTTCCGCCAGGTTGATATAGCCCGTCGGATTGGCGGCGAATACGTTGATTCCGCCTGTGGCATCTTGGATGTAAGTCGAGATTTTGCCGCCGCCGATCGCAGAGTTGTTGGCAAGAACCGTGCCTTCAACCGTAACGACTTGACCTGTCAAATTTTTAGCCGTAGCAATAGGCTTCGTGGCCGGTACCGGAGCAGGAGGCTGGGACGCCAGCAGCGAAACGTCGGCAGGCTTGCGCGGAACGAGCTGGTAGCTGTTGTACTCGCCGAGAATCGCTGTCACTTCATACCATTTGTTGGCCTGCAGGCCGGAGAAAATGCCTGTGTCGTTCATGACGCGCAGGGTGGACGAATTGTAGTTGTTGTCATAGATCGTAATATTGTAACCGCCGCCGGCTTGGACGGTCGGCAGTGCGCCGATATAGACTTGATTCACTTTAACCAGCTTGCCTTCAAGCGGCTCGGCTTGAGCGCCGTTATTCAAAGTGGAGAACGGAATCACCTGCGGAGCGGGTACCTGATTGCCTGTGCTTACGCGGGTAATGGTCGTCGGGACGATTTCCGTCAACCCTTGGTACGTGGTGATTTGGCCGGTGACTTGAATTTTCTCGCCTTCGACCAGCTGCGGGAGGAACGGAGTTACGTCTTGTGCGAATACGTTGATACCGCCTGTAGCATCTTGGATAAACGTAGACAGCTTGCCTCCGCCGATTGCGGTGTTGTTGGCGGTAACGATCCCTTCGACGGTAACGGTCGAACCGATTTGCGATTTGGCCGACGCGATGGTGACGACGGCGGCATGCGCTTTTTGGATACCGATCGTTCCCAGCGGAAGCTGGCTGACCGTCGTTGTAAGTGCGAAAGCGGCGGAAGCGAGTACCAATTTGCTCAGCAATTTGTTCATTTTCATAATCGATTTCCTCCCGGGTAATGGAATGGATGAAACGCTTGAAACGCTGTCGCTGCATGGCTGCAAGATGGTCGTCTACCGTTCTGACTGACCGGAGGCACAGGCGCCCGAATGTCGGCTCTCGGGCAATTCCATCGTCACGTTCCTCGCAAGGCAGATGCGCTTTCCTTTCCGTCGGTTTCGCCTCGCCCCTTCCGCTAATCGTCACAGAGGCTCGCTGCCGAACGCTTGTCCCACCTCCCGGTATCCATCGGAAAACCGCCGCCCGCAGGCAGCCCGGTACAGCCGGAAACGACAAAAAAGTCCCGGGTCGCGCCAGTAATTCATGGCCGTCCCGAAGACTTTGTCGCACCATCGTTTTCCGATATTCGATCTGTTTTTACTGTACCAAGCCATTGTCATCGCAATGTTTTGCCCATGTGAATAATTCGTGAAGCTGCGCGAACGCGCCCGGCTGCTGTCGAACGGCGAAGCCCGGTTAACGCATCTCCCAAGCGTGAGAAGCTTCGCGCTTGTGCTGCGGCATCAAATCGAACGGCAGCAGCACGTCCTTCTTGCACTGCGGGCACACCGCCTGCACGCCCGTCCCGTTCAGCCGGGCCAGCAAAATCCGGGTGCGGATTCTCAGCGTCCCGTCCCCCAGCTCATCCACCATAACCCGATTGCACTTGTGACAATTGATCAATACCATTGCTCAGGTTCCTCCTCTCGTCATCCTCCTTCGCCGAGCCATGCTGTCCGATTGTTTGTCCGGAGTCCCCTTCATCATGACATATTTGATGTTAATTAATTCTAAATTTTACAGATAGCCCGCGAGATGCATAGGTTTACCGTTTAAGGAACCGGCGAAAAGCGATGCTTGTGCTTAAAGGGGTCGTCCGGTTTGCTTGCGCCTTCGGCTAAAATATGCGTGAGGACGAATACTTCCTTGGCGTTTTTATCGTAAACATAAACGACATCCGGCTCGTCTTTGTAAGTCACCTTTACATAATAATCTTTTACTTTGACATCGTAGTGTCCCGAGATTTGTTGAACGGACGCTTGAGACAATTGCTCCTTCGAAGAAAGCTCTTGCAAAAATTGCTGCCGGATATTGAGCCTTTCCGCTCCCTCCCCTTGCGAATTAAGCGCGTCGGCAGCACGCCGACCCAGGTAATCATACATAAACAAGATGAGAATTACGGTCGCAATGGATACGCACATGGCGGTAATCAATGCTTTAGGTTTCATAAGAACATACCACCTATATAGCTTGGTTACACTTATCATACTGTATTTTCCTGTAAAATGGTAGACAAAAAGACCCCAGGAGCATCCTCCCAAGGCCCATCGCGCAGATTACTTAAACTCGTACAGCTTATCCTTCAGCAGCGCCGTGTCTTTGTTCTCCGCATACCACTTGGCATACCAGTCGTCGACCTGCTTGCCTCCGGCCTGCTCCCACGTGCTCTTCGCTTCCGCCATCGCTTGCTCCGGCGTATACGAAGGGCCGCTGACAATGGCCTTGATCCACAGATCGTTGATGATCTTGTCCGTGTTCGTCGAGATGAGCTGCAGGTCCTGCGGCAGCGTCGGCATATGCTCCGGGTTCGTGATGTCGGCGATCGGACGCTCCGGCGTCAAGTATGCCTCATCGGCCATTTTTAACAGGTCGTAATATTCCTTCTCGGTCTTGTTGTCCAGATTCAGCGTTTCCGCGTATTTGCCGCACTTCCCTTCCAGCACCGGGGAGTACAGCATCCGGTAGTCGCTCGCATAAGTCACTTCCTTCGCCTTGTCCTTGTCGACAAAAGCGGGACAGCCGTTCTTGCCCGTCGTATAGTGCGTGCCTTCGATGCCGTAGCCCAGCGTCTTCCCGGCTTGCTCGGAGGAGATGAAGTCGACGTATTTCATGATCGCCTCGGGGTTTTTGGCCTGCGCATTCACCATCGCGGTGAGCTGCACCGGGTTGTTGATGATCGGGCTGAACTGGCCGTATGGCCCTTTCGGCAGCGGAATGACGATCACCTCGGCGGACGGGTTGTTTTTCTTCAGCGATTCGTATACCTGCAGCCATCCGGGACCGCCTGTTTGTCCGCCCCACATGCCGAGCTTCCCGTTCACCCAGTCCTGCTGCGCCTTCTGTCCGGCTTTATCCGTCAAATAATCCTTATCGACGATGCCTTCGTCATAGAGCCGCTTCTTGAACGCCGTCGCCGCCTTGGCCCGCTCCCAGTCATGGATAAGCTTGCCGTCCTCCACGACCCATTTCGAGTTCTGGAACATCGCATTCAGCACCTGATTCGTAATATAGGCAAGCGACGTGCCGTACGTGTCGGCTTTCCCGTTGCCATCCGGGTCTTTCTCCTTGAACGCCTTGAGCACCTCGAACAGCTCGTCGGTCGTCTTCGGCACCGGCAGGTTCAGCTTCTTCAGCCAGTCCGCGCGCATATAGAGCGCGTGGTTCGTCTGCAGGCCGTTGACTTTGCCGAACGCATACATTTTGCCGTCGGGCATCTTCGCCACCGTCTTGAGCACCGGATACTTTTCGAGCAGCGCCTTGTACGTCGTGCTGTACTTCTCGATCATCTCGTCCACGGGCATCAGCTGCTTCTGCGCATACAGCTGGCTCCGCAGCACGGAGGAAAACTCGAACACCAGGTCCGGCGCGCTGCCCGACACGAACAGCGTCGTCAGCTTCTGCGTCGCTTCGTTGCGCGGAATGGCGACGAACGTGACGTTGGCCGGACCGTTCGTATTGATCCAATCGGTCCAACGGTTTTTCTCAATCGTGCCCTCGTTCTGGGGAACGGCCCCCCGGTCGTAAATCGTCGCGGACAGCTCCGGCTTCTTGCCGTTCCCGGCCCCTCCGCTTCCTCCGGCTCCCGGCGAGGCGCAGCCTGCCACGACAACCGTCGCCGCCAATCCGAACGCCATGCCGGCGCTCCACCGCTTCTTCCCTCTGCGTGTACTCATTTTGCCAGCCCCCTTTTCGTATTTTCCCTCCGTACCGCTAGCCTTTCACCGCGCCGATCATGACGCCCTTGATAAAATACTTTTGCATAAACGGATACACCAGCAGCAATGGCAGCACCATGACGACGATGCCGGCCGTTTTGATCCCCTCCGGGGTGATAAAAGCCTGCATGTCGCTGGCGTTCATCTCCTGCATCAGCGACTGGCTTTGGATCATCTGCTGCACCAGCACCGTCAGATTGAACTTGCTCGTCTGGTTGATATACATCAGTACCTGGAAGAATGAGTTCCAATACCCGACCGCATAAAAAATCGACAGCGTCGCGATCACCGGCACGGACAGCGGCAGCACAATCCGCAGCAAATAGCGCCATTCCCCGCAGCCGTCCATCCGGGCCGCATCGTCCAGTTCTTCGGGAATGCCTTCGAAATACGTCCGCATGATCAGCATGTTGAACGTGCTGACCAGACCCGGCAGCCAGATCGCGCCGTACGTATTGATCAGACCGAGCTGCTTCAGCAGCAGGTAGCCCGGGATCAGGCCTCCGCTGAACAGCATCGTGAACACGATCGCCAGCGTCCAAAACCGCCGCATGTAAAAATAACGCCGGGACAGCGGATAAGCGGCCATCGTCGTGAAGATCATGCTCAGCGCGACGCCGACGACGGTCAGCTCGACGCTGTTTGTGAAAGCGCTCACGATTTTCGAGCCGCGAAGCAGCAGGCCGTACGATTCCAGCGTCCAGCCTTGCGGCCACAAGGTCACAGCGCCGGACATAACGGCATGCGGGTCGCTGAGCGACACCGACACGATATGCAGCAGCGGCAGCAGACAGCTCAAGCCGGCAATCAACAGCAGCAGCGCGTTGACGGCCAGGAACCATTTTTCTCCGGTCGCAGGTTTCATCGCCTTACAGCCTCCTCCATCTAAAATACAGTTGCCGTTACCATAGTCCCCGGTTAAACCGCCGGGCAATCGCATTCGAAGTGACCACCAGCATCAGCCCGACCGCCGATTCGAACAAGCCCATCGCGCTCGTCAGGCTGAACTCGCCCTTCTGAATGCCGAGCGTATAAATATACGTGCTGATGACTTCGGATACATCGGCGACGACGGAGTTTTGCAGCGTGTACACGGGGTCGAACCCGACCTCCATCACCTTGCCCATCGCCAAAATCAGCATCAGCACCACGGTCGGCGAGATGCCGGGCAGCGTCACGTGCCAGATGCGCCGCCATTTGCTTGCGCCGTCGATGCTGGCCGCTTCGTACAGGCTCGGGTCGATCGTGGACAGTGCCGCCAAATAAATGATCGCGCTGAAGCCCGCTTCTTTCCAAATGCCCGAGCCGATGAAGATCGCCACCCATGACGTCTCGTTGTACAAGAAAGGAAACGGCTGCCCGAACCACTGGGCGATCCAATGGTTGATCACGCCCGACTGCTGGGAGAACACCGTCACGATGATGCCGCCCACGATGACCCACGATAAGAAGTGCGGCAAAAAGACGAGCGTCTGCACCGACTTTTTGAACCACGTCTTCTTCACTTCGTTCAGCATAATCGCCAGCAGGATCGGGAACGGAAACCCGGCCACAATATGAAGCAGGCTGAGCATCAACGTATTGCGGATAATGAGCAGCGACTTCGGATTGTTGAACAGCAGCTGGAAGTTTTTCAGCCCGACCCACGGGCTTCCCCAGATACCGTCGGCGAAATTGTAGCTTTTGAAAGCGATAACAACTCCGGCCATCGGAATGTACTTGAACACCACGTAGAACGCAACGACCGGGAGAAACATAAGGAGAAGCGGGACATTGCGTCTGAACGTTCGGCTGCGCTGCAGCCGTGCGACCTGCTTGCTGCGTTCCAGCGAGATCGGCGCGGGATGCGTAGACTGTTCCATCGATTCACCTCGGCTTTCGTGTAGTGAAACGAATGTACCCCGGCCGGGCGCTGCGGCACAATGGACAGTATTCTTCGAGGTTGCGTTTTTCCGCCGAACGGGCGAAAACGCGCGGTGCTGCCGATGCTTCGGGGATTGGGACATTTTTCCGTGCAGCGGTCATTTTTCTGTTTCGACGCCGTTGGCCCACTATTTCTTGCGGAATTCCCCGGGCGTCACGCCGGTTGCTTTCTTGAACACGCGCAAAAACGACCGGACGCTCGGATACCCGACCCGGACCCCGATATCCTGCACCGTCTCTTCCGATTCCGTCAGCAGCCGCTTCGCCTCCCGGATCCGCAGCTCCGATACGTAATCGAGGAAATTCACGCCGAATTCCTCCTTGAAGATTTGGCTCAAGTATTTCGGACTGACGTTCAATTCGCTTCCCAAAAAGGTCAGGGACAAATTCGGGTTCGCATACTGCTCGTGAATGCAGTCCTTCATCCGCAGCATGACCGTATGGTTCGTGCGCACCGTTCTCATCGCCTCCATCCGCCGGGCGCTTGCGCTCAAAATGGCGGCGAACCTTTCCCGCCATTCGTCCAGCGTATCCGACTGCTCCATCACCCGGTGCAGCTCCGGCAGCGTATCGTCGTTCCACAGCCGGCCGAATTCCGGCGGAAGCTCCGTCATTTCGCGCTGCAGATGATGGATCAGCGAATGCAGAACGGCCAACGCGTCGTCTGCGGAAAACACCCCTTCCTTCAGTTCGGCGAACAGCCGGTTCATTTCCGCTTCCCATCCGGCTTCCCCGGCACGGAACCGCTGCGCGATCGCACGCATGAGCTGCAAATGCTTGTACACCTCGCCCTGCGACTTCGCCCGAATGCTTGCAGCATTGATAATCCGGTTGCTTCCGAACGCGGATTTGTATTTCAGCGCCTCCAGCGCTTCGGCGTGCGAGCCCGGAAGCTCGTCCAGCCGCAGCGCCGGCGTACCGAGCCCCACCGTAACCGTAAACGACAAATGCCGGTTCGTCCACAGCTTCACGTTCTCGAACATGCGCACGGCAGCTCCCATATCCTCCGCCTCCGGGGGCAGATGCAGCAGGACGCTCAGCTCCCGGTTCGAGGTCCATTCCATCCACGCCGGAAGACCGGATTGCTGGGCAATTTCGGCGATGACGCTGCTCAGCGCGAATTTAAGCAAATATTGATCGCGCTGGCTGTACCGGCTGCACAGCTCGGCGTATTTGTCGATCTCGACCACGGCCATCGCCAAGCCCGCGATTCGCTCCGGCATGCCGAAGCGGCGCATTTCCGCCTGAAACCGCTCGTCCGTCACCGGGCTGCCGCCTTCCAGCAGCTCGAGAAAAAAGTTGCGCTTGCGAAAAATAAGGTCCTCCTCATGCAGCTTCCGGTAACTGATCGTCCGTTCCACCAGATCGTCAAGCGCCGTCTCGATGAACCGGAACTCATCTTGGTCCGCCCGGCCGCCGACAGCAAAAGCGCTGTTCCGCTGCAAGGCGTAAGCATCGATCCGATCCAGAATGGAGCGGATCGGCCGGTAATTGCGGCGGGTGACGAGCACGATCCAGACGGCCCCGGCCGCGACCAGCCCCACATGGAGCAGAGACCACAGCGACGTATACGAAAACCCGGCAAACGCCGAACGGTTCCCCTGCAGGCCGCTTTCGACGGTCCACCCCGTATACTCCGACGTGACCGAGGTCAACACCGCCGCCCCATCCCCCTGGGAAGACGCCAATGTCTGGCCGCCTCCGTCCAGCAAACGGACGAAGCTGACATCGGACTCGGTCATTTCTTTGATAGCGCTTGCAATAGCGGACGTGCGGACATTGACGACGACGATTCCCTGCTCGCCGCCGAGCAGCGGCACCTGGCGCACTTGCGACACGACGGTGACCGGCTGTCCCTGATCGTCGAACTCCCTGTACGACCGGGCGTCCGTCCAGCGGCTACCGCCGGTCCCGTTCAACGCTTCCCGGATGAATTCCCGGTCCCCGAACTGCTCGATGCCCGCCATCAGATGCGGACTAAGCACCGTCCGGTCGGAGGCGCGCACCAAATAAATCGAATCGATAAACGGCGTGTTGACGATGATCTCCCGCAGCTTGCCGGACGTTTCGTACAGGTCCAGCGCCGTTCGCTCCGACTCCCGGCTTTTGTAGAATTTGGCCAGTTTCTCGTTCGTCTGAATCTCCTTGATCAGCTGCCGGTCGACCGTCCGCATCGTCTGGTCCACGAGCTGCATTACATGCTGTGCAAACACCTGATTGGCGCGGACGGCTTCCTTCTTGGCCAGCTCGCCCGCGGAAAAGACGGAGAGAAGAATCAAGGCGGCGGCCACCGCCAAAAACACGGGCAAATACGACAGCAGCAGCCGTTGAAACCAGTTTCTGCGCAAGGGTCACAGCTCCTTCCCCGGATGAACTTGAACTGCGGTGCGGTTATCGCGGCATGTTCGGTGGACGCGCCTTGCCGTCCGATTACAACCGCTGGGTCGAACGGCGGACGTTCAGCTTGCCCGGCAGCACGATTTCCTGCGCGCCAAGCTCCGGGTCCCGCCACTGCCGGAACAACAGCTCCACAGCTATGCTCCCCATCAGCTTGCCCGACTGATTGACCGACGTAAAAAAGTCGGCATACCCTTCCGGCAGCGCCGCATACGTGTCGTCGAACGTGACGACGCTGAGCTCCTCGGGTATGCGCAGCTGAAGCTCGTTCGCCACTCCGATCAGCACCCCCAAGTGCCCGGGATCGGCTGCATAGACCGCCGTCGGCCGATCCTCGCTCCGCAGCAGGGTGCGCAGCTCCGCCTCGAACGAAACGCCGCTCTCAACCAGCACCTCATAGCTTGGCGGCAGCTGGAGCTCCTGCTCCATCAGCGCGAAGCGGTAGCCCTTGACCCGCTCCCGGTGCGTATAATGCCGGTTCGGCGAAAGCAGGGCGATGCGCCGGTGGCCGAGCGAGAGCAGGTGGTTCATCAGCGCGACGGAGCCCATGAAGTTGTCTCCGCGTACCAAATGCGCCTCCACACCTTCCAGCTTCTGGTCGACGAGCACCATCGGAATACCGCTTGCCGCCAGCAGCTCCGCGTGCTCGCGGTTCTTCTGATCGCCGCTGAGCACGATGATTCCTTCCACGCCGCGGTTTATCATCTTCGTCGTTAACGCGACCTCCCGGCCCCCGAAGGAGTTGCCGATCAGAATCATATAATCCTGCTCGAACGCTTTCTCCTCGGCTCCGGCCATAATATCGACGCCGAACGAATGGCTCGCAATGTGCTTGCCGAACGGCAGGATCAAGCCGATCGTCGCGCTGCCTTCCGGCGAGCGCTTCAGCTCCTCTGCGTGAAAATGCAGCTCGCGCATCGCCTCCTGCACCTTCTGCCGGGCCGCGGGCGATACGGTGCCGGTGTTGTTAATGACCCGGGACACGGTCGATTTGGATACGCCCGCCCGTTTGGCTACCTCGTCCAATCTGGACATGGTTCTTCCCCCTCTGCTGGACTCTATTTCGTAAATTACGCAGTTGCGCGTTTTATCGCTTTCGTTGTATTATAGCATAAAAAATTAAGAAACGTTGCAGAAATGTTTCATAAGCAATTCATTTTTGCATCATCCGTATCCCTGTTCCATCGAGCCCAAAGGAGGACGAACGACGATGAACACAAGCCCAACCCGGCTTCACCCGGATGGTACCGCTTACCGAAAGCATGTGATGACCATGGCCAAACCGGCCGTCCGCTGGCAGGACGGGCTGCCGTCCGGCAACGGAACGCTGGGCGCGCTCGTGTACGGCAATATTCAGGAGGACACGATTCTCGTCAACCACGAAGCGTTATGGTACGGGGCCAGGACGAAGGAGCTGCCGGACCTGTCCGTTCACCTGCCGGAGCTGCGGGCGCTGCTCGATGCGGGACGCTATGCGGAAGCGAACCGACTGTACCCCGGCCTGATGCGCGAAGCCGGCTACATCGCGAACACCGCCATGTTCCAACCCGGCTTCGACCTGAAGCTGTTCCTGGAGCCCGCGGAAGGGTTCAAGGCCTACGAACGGATGCTCGATATGGAGACGGGCGAGATTGCCGTCGGCTGGAACGACGGCGACGTCCGTTTCACGAAGCGGCTGTTCGTCTCGCGCACCGACGAAGCGGTCGTGCTGTCCGTGCGCAGCTCGGCGGCGGGCAGGCTCCGGGCGGCGCTGGAGCTGACCGTGCACGACCCGGAGGCGGCGGCGGAGCGCGGATTCTCGCACGACCGGTTCGTGCGGGACGATGTGCTGTGAGCGATCGGCAAGCATGCCGAGGCGAAGCACCCTTACGGCGCTGCCGCCCGGGTCGTCGTTCACGGCGGACGCCGCTATGTGCGGGAGCAGCGGCTGCACGTGGAGGACGCCGACGCGGTTACGGTGCTGCTTCGCATCGATCCGAAGCTCGGCGGACCGGGCGCGCTGGACCCGCTCCTACGCGGGTTGGACGGGCTGCCGGCGGACTACGCGCTGCTGTTCGAGCGCCATGCGGCCGAGCACCGGGCGCTGTTTCTGCGCGCCGAGCTGGATTTGCGCGCGTCCGAAGGCGCGGACGCCGGCAACGAGCAGCTGCTGCTCGACGCCTACAGCGGCATCGTCCCGACGGCGCTTATCGAGCGCATGTACGACTACGGCCGTTACCTGCTGCTCTCCAGCTCCAGACCCGGCGGGCTGCCGGCCAATCTGCAAGGCGTCTGGAACGGCGATTACGCGCCGGCGTGGAGCAGCGCTTTTTTCAACAACGAGAATATCCAGATGAACTATTGGCAGGCACTGCCGGGCCATATGGCGGAGGCGGCGCTGCCGTTCTTCGACTTCTTCGAGTCGCTGCTGGACGACATGCGGACGAACGCCCGCAAGTGGTACGGATGCCGGGGCATTCTCAGCCCGCTGTTCGCTTCCCCGGACTCCGGCTTGAAGAAAAACCTGCAGCCCCACGTCGTCTATTTTTCCGCCGGCGCGGGCTGGCTGGCGCAGCATTTTTACGATTACTGGCTGTTTACCGGAGACCGGGCGTTTCTGGAGCGGCGGGCCGTGCCGTTTCTGAAGGAGTGCGCTTTGTTCTATGAGGACTTCTTTGTGGAAGATGAGAACGGGCGTTACAAGTCCTACCCGTCCAATTCGCCGGAAAACTTCGCCAACGGCGCGTTCGAGGGCAGCGGCACGGTGGCGGTCTGCATCAACGCGACGATGGATTTTGCCGTCGCCAAGGAAGTGCTGACGCATCTGTGCGAAGCGTGCGAGGAGCTTGGGATCGAAGCGGAATCGCTGCCGAAATGGCGGGCGATGCTGGGCAAGCTTCCGGCGTATCAGGTGAACGGAGAAGGCGCGCTCAAGGAATGGATGCATCCGGACTTCGCGGACAATTACCGCCACCGCCATTTGTCCCATCTGTACCCGCTGTTTCCGGGATACGAAATTACGCAAGGAAGCGAGCCGGAGCTGTTCGAGGCGTGCCGGACGGCGGTGGAGAAGCGGCTGGTGATCGGGCTTCAGGACCAAACCGGGTGGTCGCTCGCCCATATGGCCAATCTGTACGCGCGTCTCGGGGACGGGAACCGGGCGCTGGAATGTCTTGAGCTCTTGAGCCGTTCCTGCCTCGGCGACAATCTGTTCACGTACCACAACGATTGGCGGCGGCAGGGGATCAGCGTCGCAGGCAAGCGCGCGCCGTTCCAAATCGACGCGAATTTCGGCTGGAGCGCCGCCATGCAGGAGATGCTGCTCTTCTCCGCCCCCGGCGTCATCAAGCTGCTGCCCGCGCTGCCGGATGCGTGGCGCGAAGGCCGGTTCCGGGGGCTCCGCTGCCGGGGAGGCGCGGAGGTATCGATGGCTTGGGGATTGGCGGAAGGAACCGCCGAGGTATCCTTCGTCTCCGCACGGACCCAGACGGTGGAGGTGGAGTTTCCCTTTGCGCTGCAAGAGGCGACAAGCGATGATGCCGAAGCTGCAGTCAGCTTGCCCGAAGTACCGGACAAAGCAGCCCGTCACCGCCTCGTGCATTTGCCTGCGGGACGGACAGTGACGCTCAAGCTAAGGTTTGTTTAAAAACGCAAGTACCGGAGCTGCCGTCCAAAAGCTTCGGCTTCCCCGGTACTTGCATTTTCAACGAATTACGTCTCCGTGCTGCAGGAGAAGCGGCTCATCGGTCCAAAATGCGGATGACGAACGTCTTCTCGCTGTAATTTCCCGCGCGGTCGAACGATTTCACGACCAACGCGTAATCTCCGGCCGGAAGCGTATAAGGATTAAGGACAAAGGAGGTGCCCCTCACGCGCCCGTTAAAGGTTACCGTGGACTGCGATACTCCGCTCAGCGCGTCGCTGATGTGAAGCGTCACCCTCACCCGCTCGGACCGGTTGAACGAAAGCGGGGTGACGAGCTCGATCTTCGGCGGCGTGTAGTCCAGCGTAACGACCGCCGTCTTGACACTCTCCTTATTGCCGGCAGCGTCTATGCTGTAGTAGCGGATCGTGTTGATGCCCTCCTGCGCCACGGGAACGACGCTTCCCTCCGCCTCTTCCATCTTGCTGTCGCCATACACGTTGGTGGTTACGGTGTAATCGCCGTACACGTTCCCATACACGTTGTTGGCAATGCTGTAATTGCCGTATACGTTCCCGTACACATTCGTGGTAACCGTATAGGCGCCATACACATGGCCGTAGACGTTATTGGTGACACTGACATTGCCTCCGGGTCCGCTGCCGGGAACGCCGTTGTTCACGCTGTACACGGTTTTCGCGACTCCGCTTAAGTTATCGGATGCCCGCAATTGGACCAGCTGCGGCATGTTCTTCCACCCTCTGGGTACGTTAGCGACGGTTACAGGCGCTTTTTTGTCGATGCCGATCACCGTCCGCTTCGTGCGTTCCACGTTTCCGGATTTGTCCTCGGAATAATATTGCAGCGTGTGAACTCCCTCGTCGGCGATATACACGGCTCCCGTAACGGTTTTCCAAGCGTTGTTGTTCAGCTTGTATTTGGTTGTCTTCACCTGGTCGCTAACCACGAAGGTGACGGCTACGGTTTTATTGTTAAACGTCCCTTCCCCGGTCACACCGTCCGTCTCAATGCGTGTAAGCTCCGGACCGGCGTCTCCTTGGCCCGTCGTGATCACGCGGATCGGCTCGCTATAGTCCGAAACGCCGGTCAAGTCAAAGGCTTTCAGGCGATACGTGTACATTTTGTCCGGGGTCAATCGCGAATCGTTGAAGCTTGTTACCCCGCTCGAAACATAGCCGATTCGCCGCCACTGGGCCTCTCCGTTATCCCGCCGTTCGATCGCGTAGCCCAGCGCGTCGTCATCGCTTTCCGACCAGGCCAACTCCACGCCGGTATCGGAGATGCGGTTCGTCGTCACGAATTTCGGTGCTTTCAAAGTGGCCGAAGGCAAGCCGATCAAGGTGTTGACGGCGGCTTTTATCCCGCTTAGATCGTTCGCGATAATATTCACCGCATGATACTCGCCGACAAACGGGGAATTGGCATAGCTGACCGCCGCCTCGCCGGCCGATAAATTGCCGCCTTGCTCGAACAGCAGATACCCTCTGGCCTGATCCAGGAGCAGCACGTTATTCGATGTGTTGCCGATAAGGACAAGATCGGATTCGACCGTTTTCCATTGCGGATATTTGACATACGACGATTTGTATTCCTGCAGCCCGGTCACGGCCCCATTCGGCTCGGCAAGGCCCAGCCGGACTTGGCGTCCCTCGCTGCGGTAATACTGCACAAGACGGTTCGCCTGTTCCACCATGGCAGGGTCGTTGTTCTGCGCTGCCGTCAAGGCGACCGTCAGAGGAACATCCGATCTTTCCGCGAATTCGCGAATGCCTTCCTCCCTATACAATTTTACCGGGGAACGGGGCGTCGGCTCTTGAGCCCCTTGAATGACAATCTGCGTGCCGGAAGACAGCCCGCCGAGCAATTCTTTGACGGTCACCGTATACGTTCCGGGTTGGTCCGAGTCCTTCAAGGGCAGCTTCGCGGTCAGGCCTGTGGCCGAATATACCGTTGCCGTATCCCCGCTTGTCGCATGCCTTACGGTCAATTCGACCGGGATGCCGGTCATCGGGTCCGGATTGCGGACGGAGCAGAAAGCCTCGTAGAATCCGGAAGTGCCTTTGGTTACGGTGACGGAAGGAACCTTCACTTCGGCAGGCGGAAGGGCGTACCATTGGAAGCCTTCATTTTGCAGATCGACATAAGTCGCTTCCTGAACGGTCAGTTTCCTGCCTTTTCGCACATCATAGATCGGGCGCTCCGTATTCCATGTGATCGAGCCCGTTTGTCCGATAAGATGCTGCGATTCGTCAGGCTGATCGTGCTTTTGATTGACGACCGTCACATATTGCGTATCTCCGGAACGGGCCGGTATTGCCCAGATCGTACTGCTGTCGGTGACGGCAACCGGCTGCGCGACCGGCGTCATGGCGCTTTTCAGCTTGGCGATGTTGTCCGCATTCCGCTCCAGCAGCAGATTGGTCTGATCCGTATCGCTTTGCTTCAGATAAGCCCGGACCTGCATGCCGGTCGCCACGGACGGTACGGGGGATACGGATTCGTCATCCTTCAGAATGAGACCTCCCCGGTCTACGAAGCCTTGAAGCTCGCCGGTCATTCCGTCGTACCAGTGCCAGCTGTCGTCGAAGTTGTTCAGTCCTACGAGCAGTATGGCCTTGATCGATGACGACAGCCCTCTCTTCAGCTCTTCCGGCGTGATCACTTTCGACGCCCATCCGGCGGCATGGGTGAAGAACATCGCTTCCGACACTTTTCCTTCGTGGGAGCCGTTGAGCAGATCTTCGTCCGTCGGCTCTTTGCCGACGATGCCCCGCAGCAGGGCTTGCTTGTTGACATACATAATGCCGATCGTCGGCGTCGGCTCGGTCATCGCATAGGCGCCGCCGTATTTACGAATCCAGGAATAGAGCTCTTTCTGTTCCGCGATCATTTGAGGCTTGGCGAGATCGCCCTTATTGTTCGGCAGCACATTCGTGCCGATCGCCTGAATGCCCCGGGTCAAGGCCAGCGCATAAGCTTTTTCCCGGTCCATCTTGCCGAAAAACAAGCTGAAATCGTCGGGTGTCGCCCATGTCGTTTTGTTCGGATAATAGCTGCGCAGACGGTCCAGCAAAGCGACCACATGCATCGGCTTGGAGGTGCTCAATTCGTTCCAGTCATAACCGGTCTGTACCGGCATCCGCTCATGCATCGGCTTCGCGGGAACCGTCCCCCAGGGCCATCCTCCGTGTCCGCCGACGCCGGGCGAGCTTCCGAACGACCCGGTCGTGGTGAGATAGCCGTCATTGACTTCGGAAACCGCTTTGACAAAATACCCGTACTGCTTAAAGGTTTCGTCGTACCGGTCGATGTAGTCGAGAAACGGCTTGGAGGCATTCGCGAAATACTCGTGCGCCTTCGGCTGATACCATCCCTGCACGCTGGGCGCGATCGGCGTCGTAAGCGGTAAGCCCCGCGCCCTCTGGAATGCGGTGTATGCCATTCCCCACGGACGGTTCGGAATCGGAGGCGCCCAGTCCCAATACGGCACATAGTCTGCGTTATCCGCGCCGATGCTAATGCCCGTCATGTTCGGATAAACCTGAAACCGCTGCAGGCTGAGCTGGACGTTCCGGTATAACGGGGCGCGGTAATCGGGCAAATTGTAGGCATAAAACGCCAAATTCGCATTGCGCATATCGATGCCGTTGATGTCCGTGAGCGGAACAAAGCCGAACTGAACGCCCCGTTTTTCAAGCGCCGCCGCCATCTTTTCCTGGCTGACCGGACTGTCCGCGTCGGTAAAGTTGCTGAATTCGAATACGCGGTCATATCCGGTATCGCTGACATAATCGGCATATTCCTCGATGGAACCCAGCGTCTGATACATCGAGGCGACCTTTTTATGCTCGGAATGGTAAAATCCGCCCGAGCTCATGCCGTGCGACATATAAATGAAGTTGATCGTCTCCGGCGATCGGGGAACGTCGACTCCCAGATGGCGGGCGATCGACGAACGATCCGGAACATAGCCGGGCGTGACGGGCTTCGCCTCCGAGAGCGCCGCCGTATCCGCATCCCATACCGCCTGATTCGGGAACGTTTCCGGACGGTCCAACGACTTCACGGTAACGGCAGGCCCGCTCCCGGGAACGTTCAGAGCGAACGCAATCGGGACATCCTTCGGATTGCCGGCTTCGATCGGCTGAAGTCCCGCATCGAATCGGACCGGCCCCCGCCCGTCAACCCACAGCTCGTAAGGCTTGCCTTCTTCATTTTGAGGCAGCAGCAGGGTCAGAGAGTCGTACACATTCGCCCCGCTGTTATAAATCTCCGCCCCATCCGCTTTCAGCACGACGTTTTTAACGGCTCCCGGCTCGGCTCCCGCGATCTTCACCGGAAACGTCCAGAGCTCGTAATCCCAGGCCCACGTCCTGGCCGTCCTGTCGGAGGTGTACATATACGTCTGGCCCCAGCGCCATTGCACCCCGCGTACCCAATGGTTGCCGGGCTGCAGCACGTTGTCGTAGGGTTGCTGCAGAAGCGGCATGCTTTCCGGCTCGCGCTGCAGCAAAATATCCGTTTTGAATTCGGCTGCGTCGGCGAAGGGTTCTATCGTGCTTTTCGTTTGATCCGCTTGGGGGATGTGCAGCGTGATTCTGGGCCAATCCACCGCATCGGGGCCTTCCTTGCGCACGGCGGTTTGGTGGATTTTGGCGCTGCCGTTCGTAAACAAGCCGTTCGGCATGTCGTACCGGACCAATCGGAAGGTCGCCCATTTCAGCGGGAACGTGAAATCGCTCGGCTCCGCCGGACGAATCTTCATTATGTTAGCCATATCCGCTTTGATCTGTCCGGAGGTCAGGGGGGCCGCATAAATGTGCAAGGAATCGATCGAACCCCGGAACCCGTATTGACGCATCGATCTTGTCGCAGGGTCCCAGTGCCACTCCGTGCCCAGCATCATGTTCACGAAGTTCGGCAGCGCATCCGTGAACACCGCAGAGCCGTCGACGACGCCAATGAGCTTGCCGTTCACGTAAAATTTAATGCCGACATGTTTTTCGAAGGTTACGGCGACATGGCACCATTGCCCGGCCACGATCGAATCCGAAGGAAAGGACCAGTCATACCATTTCTCTCCGTAATCCGCCGCAAACCCTAGACGATTCCCGGTCAGTCTCAAATAAAACGTCGATCCCTTCCAGTTGGCGTCACGCTTCGTGACGATAGGCAGATGCCCGTTCAAATCGTCCGGCTTGATCCAGGCGGTAATCGTAAATTTGGAAGAAAGATTGTTCAGCATGCCAGTGGGAGAAGTGGGAGAAGAAACCATAGCCTGATTCGGTCCGGTAAACCGTAGCGCCTTTCCGCCGCCCTCCCGTCCGTCTTCGAAGGAGGCCGGAGAGGTGATGGTGCCGTTCTGTCCAAAACCGCTATCGTCCCGCAGCAGCGTCGGATTCGATGGGTCCGGCTCCATCTCGTACCTGGCTGCCAGAGGCAGCGCGATGACATCCTGCGTGGTTATCGTCAGGGGGACGCTCGGCGGGGACAAATTGCCTGACAAATCTTTGGCGCGTACGGTAAACGTATAGGCCGTTTTGGCAGCGAGATCCTCTGCCTTGTAGCTGGTAGCCGTCGTATAGCCGATCAATGTGGAACCGGCGTAAACATTGTATCCTACCACGGCAACGTTATCGGTTGAGGCTTCCCAGGTAAGATCGACTTCCGTATCGAGTATTTTGGTGGCGGTTAAATGTGAGGGAGTGGTGGGGGGATCGTCGTCGGGAGCCAGGACGCCGTAAAGATGCAGCTCATGGATAGACCACCATAAGCCTGAGGTTTTCGTTAACGAAATTCGGATATATTTGGCGGTTTGCTGCGGAAAACTGATCGTCACGACCGAAGAATTGCCCGTACCCGACGCAACCGGTGCACTCCAATTCACACCGTCGTCGGAAACGGTAACCTCGTATCCGCGAGGGTAATCTCCGGATGAGCCCCCGGCATCGAGCACCAGCTTGTTGTACGTTTTATCCCCCGGTCCCGTATCGATCTGGAACCACGTCCCCGGCGCTTGCGCCGCCCCGCTGGTCCATCGGGAGGACGGGATGCCGTCGATCGCCATGCCCGGCGAGGAAGTGCTGCCGCTCGAAGAAGCCGTCACCTTCCAGAGCGTGCGATCGAGCTTATCCTGCGTGGTCACCGCATAGGGTGCGGACGGTGCGGAAACGTTGCCCGCCGGATCTCTCGCCCGTATCGTAAACGAATAGATGGTTCTCGGAGACAGCCCGGATACCTTATACTCTGTCGACTTTGTGGAACCGACGAAGTCCGGGCCAAGATAAACGTCGTATGCGAAGACAGCCACATTATCCGTAGAGGCATCCCAGGACAACCGGATCTCATGGTCCGTAACGTCGGAATCTCGGATGCCGCCGGGAACAGTCGGAGCTTGGGGATCGGGCTGCATGGCGCCGTACAGATTCAAATCATAGATCGACCACCACAGCCCGGAGCTTTTCGTCAACGTAACCCGGATATATTGGGCGGTTTGCTGCGGAAAATCGATCGTCACGACGGAAGAACTCCCCGTACCCGACGCGATTGGAGCGCTCCAGTTCGCCCCGTCGTCGGACACGCTGATTTTATACCCCCGGGGGTAATCTCCAGTGGAAACTCCGGCATCCAGCACCAGCCTATGATACGTTTTATCCCCTGGACCCGTGTCGATCTGGAACCACATCCCCGAAGCTTGTGCCGCTCCGCTGCTCCATCGGGTGGACAGGCTGCCGTCGACCGCCAAGGTTGGCGGTGCGCCGCCGGCACTGGAAGACGCGGTGACGGTCCAGAGCCCCCGGTCAAGCGCGCCCGGCAGAACGGCTAACGGACTGCTTGGCGGCGATACGTTCCCCAATGCGTCTCTGGCCCGCACCGTAAACGTATAGCTTCCGCCCGGAGTCAGCCCGGTTGCCCAATAGTCGGATGAGCCGCTCGTGCTTCCAATCAACGCATTGCCGTTATAGACGTCGTAACCGATGACCGCACTGCCGGAGGAGGAAGCGGTCCACGCCAAATGAACCGAGGTATCAGTCCGCCAAACGGAGGTCAAATTTGAGGGGGGTGAGAGCGCCTGTGCCTCCACGACCGCAGCAGTTCCCAAGGGGAAAGGGACATGGCCGAACAACAGAAATACCACCAGCCAAAAGCTTGCCAACCCTTTCGTTTTTTTCCCTGTCAAAGCGGATTCCTCCCCATACAAAATTTGCGACATTGACAGCGTTTACAAAACAGGCGGTTTCATCACAAATGTTTTGGGCACCCCCCTTCAAAAAGAGGAACATGCAGGGCGGGAAGCCGGCCGCCTCCCGCCCTGTGGGAACAGCCGGACAGACATGCTGCGCAGGGGAATCTTATTTGTTGGAATACAATTTCACGGCGTCTTCGCCGAATTTATATAAATCCTCCAGCATAAATGCTTTCGGCTTGTTCTCCGCGTACCACTTGGCGTAGAAATCGTCCACCCGGGTGCCACCGGCCTTTTCCCATAACTCCTTCGCGTCTTTGTAAGCCTGCTCCGCCGTATAGCCGCTTCCGCCGACAACCGCCCTAATCCAAATATCCTTGAGCTGCTGGTCGGAATTTTTGACGATGATGGCAAGCTCCTGCGGCAGCACGGGCAAGTATTCCGGCTTCAGGGTAGGGATCGGCCGCTCTCTCGAAACGTAGGCGGCATTGGCCTCAAGCGCCAGCTCGCGCAATTCCTTCTGCGTTTCCGTCTTCTGCGGCCGGTAGGAATCGAACCCGCATTTGCCGTACAGCAGCCGGGAGGCCATCATACCAAGATCGGCCGTATATGATACTTCCTTCTTGTTCTTCTCGGCGTCGATCGGCTGCGGGCAGCCGTTCTCGTCCTTGCTCCAATGCGTGCCTTCCAAGCCGTATTGAATGGTTAACGCGTTTTCCGGTTTAATCATAAAGTCGATGTACTGCATGACCGACTTCGGGTCTTTGGCGGCGACGTTCAGCACGCCGACCATCTGAATCGGGCTGCCGACCGCCGGACTGAACTGGCCGAATTCGGATTTCGGCAACGGCAGGATCGCAAGCTTGCCGTTCGGATTGTTTCTCTTGAACGTATCGTAGTCCTTCTCGCCCGGGAAATCCTGAAACAGATACATGCCGAGCTTGCCGGAGAGGAAATCCTGCTTCGCCTTCTCCCCGTTTTTATCCGTCAGGAAATCTTTGTCGACCACACCGGCGTCAAACAATGTCTTCTGAAACGCGACCGCCGCGGCCAAACGGTCCCACTCGTGAACGAATTTGTCATTCTCGAAGCGCCACTGGACTTCTCCGAACCCGAACATATGCTGAATGATCGCGGGGGCATTGCCGCTCAGATTGAGACCGAACGTATCGTTTTTGCCGTTTCCGTCCGGGTCCTGGGCTGCGAACAGCTTCGCTACGTTAAAAAACTCTTCCGTCGTCTTGGGAGCCTGGAGGTTCAGCTTCTGCAGCCAGTCCTGTCGAATGTAAATGCGGTGCCCCGCGGTAAGCGGGGAAATTCGGCCGATTTCGTACATTTTCCCGTCGTCTTTGGCCGCCAATTTTTTTAACTGGGGAAACTGTTTCATCAGCTCTTTATACGTGGTGCTGTATTTCTCGATGACCTCGTCCAAAGGCATAAGCAGCTTCTGGGCATACCACTGGTTTCTGTAGCCCGTATCATATTCCAGGATCAAATCCGGAGCCGCGGCGCTGGCGAACAAGGCGTTGAACTTCTGGAAAGATTCCCAGCGCGGAACCGGAACATATTTGACCTGAACCGGACCGTTCTTGTTGATCCATTCGCTCCAGCGGTTCTTGTCCCAGTTCCCTTCTTCCGGCGGAATGTTATTCCGGTCGTAGATCGACACCGTCAGGCTGCCTTTCTTTCCTTCCTGCTGACCCGCCTTGTCGTCCGGCACGCTGCTGCCGTTGCAGCCCGCCACAAGCATACCCGCCGCAAGAACGGCGGCAGTGCTTGTCACACAGGCGTTGTTCCATCTAATTGCTTTCATCGATGAACCCCCTCTGCAAAATATGCACTTTCTCCCTTCGGGGTTACCTCAGCAGCCCTGCCGTTGTTGCCCAAACTGCCATCCCCTTCCCTACAACCTTATCCTTTGACCGCGCCGATCATGACCCCTTTGACAAAATACTTCTGCATAAAGGGGTACACCAGCAGCAGCGGGACAAGCATTACAACCACACCCGCCGACCGGATCGATTCGGGCGTAATCAACTGCTCCAGCTCATGCTGCTGCAGGTTGTTCAAGCTTTGCAGCAGCGACTGATTCGCGATCATGTTCTGCACCATGACCGCCAAATTGTACTTGGCGGGATCGTTAATGTTGATTAACAAGCCCTGGAACGCGTTCCAGTAGCCGACGCCGTAAAACAGCGTCAGCGTCGCCAGAACCGGCATCGACAGAGGCAGGACGATCTGCATCAGCAGCCGCCAATCGCCGCAGCCGTCGATCCGGGCGGCCTCTTCGATTTCGGCCGGCACGTTCTCGAAAAACGTTTTTAGCACCATCAGATTGTAAGCGCTGATCAAGCCGGGAAGCCAGAGCGCCCAGTACGTATCGATAATGCCCAAGGAGCGATTCACCAGAAAGGCCGGAATGGTCGGAATCCCGAACAGCATCGTGAACACGATGGCCAGAGTGAACGCTTTTCTCGCATAAAAATAAGCTCTCGACAGCGGGAAAGCGGCCAAGATCGTGAAGACCATGCTCAAGACGACGCCGACTCCCGTGATGACCACGCTATTTTGGAAGCAGTTGACAATCGGCGTCCCATCGATCAGCGCTTTATAGGAGTCGAGGCTGAACCCGACCGGCCAGATCCCGACGAAGCCCGAGGCAATGGCGGAATAGTCGCTGAAGGACATCGAGACGATGTTAAGCAGCGGCAGCAGACAGCTGAGGCCGGCCGCAACGAGCAGCAGATTGTTCACGCAGTGAAATATTTTTTCTCCGAACGATAGCTTCATCGTCGCCCTCCTTGTTCGCTCACCATAACGATTGGTTGAATTTTCTCGCGATCCGGTTTGCGCCGACGACCAGAATGAGCCCGATCACGGATTCGAACAGACCCATGGATGTCGTCAAGCTGTAAAGCCCGTTTTGGATCCCGATCGTGTAAATGTACGTGCTGATGACGTTCGATACGTCCGACACGACGGCGTTCTGCAGGTTGTAGATCGGATCGAAGCCGACATCCATGACCCGCCCCATCGCAAGAATCAGCATGATGGTCGCCGTCGGAACAATGCCGGGCAGGGTGACGTGCCAAATTTGTCTTAGCTTCGAGGCCCCGTCCATGCTCGCCGCTTCGTACAGATGCGGATCGATCGAGCTCATCGCGGCCAAATAAATAATGGCGCCGAAGCCCGCATCCTTCCAAACGTTCGAGCCGAAAAAGATCGTCAGCCAGGAGCCGGCCTGATACAGAAAAGGGTACTTCGCGCCCGTCCATTGCTCCAGCAGCGCATTCACGACGCCGGCCTGAGACCCGAACAGCGTAACGACAATCCCCCCGATAATGACCCAGGAGAAGAAGTGCGGCAAATACAAAAGCGTCTGCACCGTCTTCTTCCACCACATCCTGCGCACTTCGTTCAGCATGACCGCGACCAGAATCGGGAACGGAAACCCGATCACAATGCCGAAGAAGCTCAGCAGAAAGGTGTTTTTCACAATCTGAAGCGTCTGGGGGTTGCTGAATATGATCTTAAAATTGTCCAGACCGACCCACGGGCTCCCCCAGATGCCCTGCATCAGGTTATACTGCTTGAAAGCGATCACATTGCCGAGAATCGGAATATACCGGAAAGCTACAAAAAAGGCGATGACCGGAATAAACATCAAAATTAACGGCACATTTTGCTTCAGCCTTTTTCTTTGGAGCCTGCGGACGTTAGTATGGGCCTCGGACGGTTTCATCGGATACGACAGCGTCTGCTTTTGAATAGGATCATCCCCTTTCCACGCTTTCACGGATCTGTTCTTCCCCGGTTAAACTGCTGAATCTGCTCGTCGAAGGCGTACAAATCGTCGAGAAGGAACAGCGCGTTCTTGTTGTCCGCGTACCATTTCGCATAAAAGTCGTCCACCTTCGCCCCTCCGGCCTGCTCCCACACGGCCTTCGCTTCGCCGAGCGCCTGATCCGCCGTAAAGCCGGGACCGTTCACGATCGCCTTCATCCAAATGTCGCCGCGGACAACACCCGTTCCGATCTGCTTCTCCACATTTTTCACGACAATCGACAACGCGTCCGGAAGCAGCGGCAGAGCCGTCGCATTTAAGGACGGGACCGGACGCTCCTTGCTGATGTAGGCCTTCTTCGCCTGGCTGTTCAACTCGCTCAGCGCCTTATCGGTTGCCGACGGGTTC
Source organism: Paenibacillus sp. A3 (assembly GCF_001399685.1). Lineage (GTDB taxonomy): Bacteria > Bacillota > Bacilli > Paenibacillales > NBRC-103111 > Paenibacillus_G. The sequence continues at coordinate 7,379 of NZ_JTHN01000236.1, read as the reverse complement.
TCGATGGAATCTCCGAAGGCGCATTTTCCGAACAGCACCTCCGAGGTCAGCATGTTCAGATCGGCGGTATACACTTCCTTCTTGTTTTTTTCCGGGTCGATTTTTTGCGGGCAGCCGTTGCTACCTTTGCGCCAATGCAACCCTTCGAGGCCGTTCTTGATGACGATGGCGTTCTCCGGCTTGACCATGAAATCGATATACTGGATGACGGCCTTCGGGTCCGCCGCTTTGGCGTTCACGGCCGCGACCATCTGCACCGGCGCCCCCAGGACCGGGCTAAATTGGCCGAACTCGCTCTTCGGAAGCGGCAGAATGGCAATCTTCCCGTCCGGATTGTTTTTCTTGAACGTGTCGTAATCGCTGCTGCTGAGGCCTTGATGCAAATACATGCCCAATTTGCCGCTTAGAAAATCCTGCTTCGCCTTTTCCCCGTTTTTATCCGTCAGGAAGTCTTTGTCGACTGAGCCTGCATCGAACAACGTTTTCTGGAAGGCAACGGACGCCTTCAAACGATCCCATTCATGCACAATGCGATCGCCTTGGATGTCCCAATCGTTCAGACCGTGGCCGAACATGTGATTTACGATCGTGAAACCGTTTCCACTTAAGTTGACGCCAAACGTATCCTTTTTTCCGTTGCCGTCCGGATCGCGATTGGCGAAAGCTTTGGCGACCTGCAGCAGCTCCTCGGTTGTTTTGGGCGCTTCCAGCTTCAGCTTTTGCAGCCAATCCTCGCGAATATAAATCGCGTGGTTCGTCGTCAGGGGAGTGACTCTGCCGATTTCATACAGCTTCCCGTCGTCCTTGGTACCCAGCTTCTTGAGCAGCGGAACCTTGCTCATCAGCTCCTTGTAAATCGTGCTGTGCTTGTCGATCAGTTCGTCCAAGGGCATCAGCAGCTTTTGGGCGTACCATTGGTTGCGGTAATTCGTATCATACTCCAGAATCAAGTCCGGAGCGGCAGCGCTTGCGAACAAAGCATTGAATTTCTGCAAAGATTCCCAGCGCGGAACCGGAACGTATTTGACATCGACCGGCCCGTGCTGGTTGACCCATTCGGTCCAGCGGTTTTTGTCCCAATTCCCTTCCTCCGGCGGAATGTTATTCCGGTCGTAAATGGAAACCGTAATGCTGCCTCTCTTGGGTTCCGTCTGCTGGGCCCCAGCCCCTTTCTTCGCCCCGGACGTGTCTTGGTTGCTGCATCCGGCTGCCAGCGTTCCCGCCGCCAATACGGTGGCCACGCTTAACACAACCCCTCGATTCCGCCCCTTTTTGTTCATCGATCGACTTCCTCTCCGCCATGTACTTGCATCCCTCCGGGTGAAGCCGCAAGGAATGTATGCTCAATGTAGCGCTATCCGAACTGGAAAATCAATCTACAAGATTCACCCCGTTAGCCTAAAGGAAAAAGGAGCGATAAGCTTATTTCGCACCATATGCAAAATGGAAAAAGCCTTCCGTCACGAAAGGCTTTTCCCGTGTTTTTTCCTGTACTCGCCGGGGGTGGTGCCCTCTACTTTTTTGAACGCGCGGATAAACGAGATGACGTGCAGGTATCCGACTGCGCTGGAAATTTGCTGCAAAGACAGCTGCGTATTTTCCAGCAGTTCTTTGCTTTTTTCGACCTTGACGCCGACCAAGTAATCAACCAGCTTTACCCCGAATGCCTCCTTGAACAGACGGCTTACATATTTGCCGTTCAAGCCGAATTCCTCGCAGAGCAGATTGAGGGACAACTCCGGGTTGGCATACTCCCGCTCGATGTAGCTTCTCACTTCCCGAATGACGGTATATTTGCTGCGGCTCTCCTGAAGAAGCCGGATTTTCTTTTCGGTGTCCGTTAAGATATCGAGAAATTGGCTCTCCACCTCGTCGAACAAGTCGAACGTATGCAGCACTTGGTTGAGCCGCGGCAGCGTCTCCGTCTTCCAGATCTCCCGGACATTCGGCGGAAACTCCATCATCTCGCGATACAAATGATAGATGAAGTAATTCATCAGATTGACATGCTCTTCCCGGGAGAAGAGCGTCTCCTTGACCTCCGAAAAAATCTGGCTGTAGATCGGCCGCCAGTCCTCTCCTCCGGTCCGAAACGCTTGCGCCAGAGAGCGGATCAGCTGCAAATGCCGGTACGGCTCTCCTTGCAGCTTCAATCCCCTTTCGTTGTGCGGAATGACAAGATTCAAGCCCAGGCTGGATTTATAGGCCAGCGCCGCCAAAGCTCCGGCATATGACTGTGGAATATCGTCCACCTGCGCCATGCACGGCCCGACGCCGACGGTGACGGTAAAGTCCAGATTTTTTTCTACCCACGCCCTTGCGCTTTCGGCCAGCGATGCGATAAGCTGTTCGTCTCCGTTCTGCGCGTCCGCCATTTGAAACAGCACCGTCAGCCGTTGATCCGCCGTCCACTCCGGCCATACCGTGACCGGCAGCGGCTCGGCGATTTCTTTGACCACGCTATTCAGGACGAACTTCAACAAGTATTGGTCCCGTACGGAATATCGTTCCTTCATCGCGGAATATTTGTCAATTTCAAATACGGCCAGGCCGATGCTTGCCACAGGGGACCGCGTCCAGAACAGCTCCAGCTCCGTCGCCCAATCCCGCGGGTTCGCAGGCCGCCGGCCTTCCAGCAACTGCAGGAAAAAATGCCGCCGCCGGTAAATCACGTCCTCTTCGTGCAGTTTCTGGTACGCATTCGATTGTTCGATCAAATTATCCAGCGCCTGCTCGATAAAGTTGAACTCGTCCTTCGCTTTCTTCGTCAGCTTGCTGCTCTTGTGCATCGAGTACACATTGATCCGCGAGATGATCGATTCGATCGGCTTGTAATTCCGCCTTGTCACGTAAGCCATCCAGACGGTGCCCGCCGCCACAACGACGAAACCCGAAACGATCCAAAGATACGAGAATACCGAAGCATAGCGGAACAAGTGGTTATCGTATACCCCGCCTTCGTACGACCATCCTGTATAATCGGATACGAAACGCGACAGCACGGTCCCTTCCTTGCCCTTATTTTCGGGAAGCGGATCGATAATGAGATTGCCGTTCCGGTCTTTAATTTCCACAAAGCTGACCTGGGAGCTCGACATGCCGGCAATCATTTTTTGAATTTCCCGCACGGCGATGTTGATGACGACGATCCCTTGCTCCCCGGTCAGCAGCGGATATTTTCTTACGATGGAAATAACCGAAGCCGGCGGCCGGTTCTCCGAATCGTGGGCGTCCGAGTAGGTTCTTCGCTCGGATAACGTATAAGGTACGCGCGAATCCAGATGCCCGGTCAGGAAGGCCCGGTCTCCGAACTTTTCGAGCGGAACGAACACGGCGGGACTGATCACCATGCCGTCCGAGAAACGGTATAAATAGACGGAGTCGATAAAGCTGTTAAACGTGACGAGCTCGTTTATTTTTTTGGAAGCTTCATAAGTGGAGAAATAATGTTGCGAACCGGCGTTCCCTCGAAAAAACGTGCGGAGCTTGTCGTTCGTCTCGATTTCATGGATCAGCATGCCGTCCGTTTCGCGCAGCGAATGGTCGATCATCTGGATCACATGCCGGACGTACATCTGGTTGGCACTCATCGTTTCTTTTCGGGAGAGGTCGCTAACGAACAGAAAGGCGAGCAAAATTAAAACGGAAGTCAAGCTGAAAAAGATCGGAAAATAGGAGAACAGCAAACGGTAAAACCATGTTTTCTTCATAATCCCCTCCGGGACGAATTCTTGATCATGCTTCGCCGCGCCTCATGCAGTACTCCCGGGGGTTCATCAAACAATCGTAGGTGAGCGGCTTTTTCTCACCCTATATTCTAGACTATAAATTGGCACTTGGCATCCTTTTTTTCCAATTGTAAACATGCCCTGCGCGGCCGGGGATCCGAGCGGCTTCTCTCCATACGATATGCAGCCGGCGCTTGAATCATAATCAGTTCGAGAGGTGTACGGCACCGCGGCCGTTGCCGGAGCTATGGTCCTTCGATAAGGAGCGTCCTTGATTCAGCACCGGCATCACGGAACGGAGCATCAGCAGCCCGGCCATCCCGGTCATAAAAATAATGAGCGCCATCCCCCAGCCCGGCAGCACGCCGCCGAGTATGATGTTGAGTCCGCCCAGGATCATGCCTCCACGGTGCGCCATACCGTTAATCGCCATGTAAGAGCTGCGCGCGTGATCCGGCACGATGTTCACCAGAAGCGCCTGGCTGAGCGGAACGTAAATCAGCTCGCCGACCGTCGCGACGAACATCATCAGCACGAGCAGCACCGGCTGGTTGCTGTACGCGAGAAAGCTGTATCCGGCGATGTTGAGCACAAGCCCCGCGTACATGATCCGCGAATCCGAGCGCTGCTTGATCAGCGCTGCGATCACAAGCGACAGCAGAACGACAAGCAGCGTATTCTCGGTCCGCAGCACTCCCAGCATTTCCATACCGTCAATCTGCCAGTCCGTCCATGGCAGCCACGGCGTCGACCGCATTTCTTTCTCCAGACGAATCGCGATATAGTCGACCAAATTAATCTCCACGGAGTAGAGGAGCACAAAGGCGCCGACATAGACCATAAACACTTTGTCGCGCAGCACTTGCCGGTAGTTGGCCCACAGCTTGCCTTTCTTCGGCTCCGCCGCCCCGGCTGGGCCGCTTTCGGGCCGCTTCCAGGCTTCGGTGATGAAGACCCAGGTGACGGCGAAGGAAACGAGCGTCATGAGCCCGACGGCGAGAAACAGCTCGAACAAGTAATCGGCGAACAGAACGGCTCCGATCATTCCGGCAGCGGCCATGGACAGATTATTGGTCCAATACGTAATCCGGTACATCGCCTGGCGGGCATGCGGCTCCGTCACATCGATCAGCATCGCCTCGATGGCGGGCTTGTGCAGGCCCCAGCTCGCGCTGACGACAACCGTCATGACGAGCGTCGCAACCGGGGATTGGCACCAGGGCGAGTTGACGAAGGCCATGACCAGATAAGCTCCGGCGATCGCCGCTTCGGAGATCAGCATCATGCGCTTGCGTCCGACCCGGTCCGCATAATAGCCGCTAAGCGTGGCGCAGACAAGCCCAACCACGATATTGAAGATCGCTACGAGGCCTGCGGTCGTCGCCCCGAGCGTTTTGGCAAAATAAACGGACATGAACGGCACGACCATGCTGCCGAGCGCCCCGGTCAAAAAGCTCATAATAATACGAAGTTTAACGTTTGGATGAAAATCCTGAAATCTCATTGCGCACTCCTTGGTCACGGAAAAAAAATAAAAAAACGTACTTGAATAGGTTATCCTTGGAAACCGTGGCGGTCAAGGGAAGGTTTGGTTTAGGATAATTGTCCGCCGGCGGAATATTCCTGCGCCACAGCCCTCTCCCATCCGGTTCCTCCAGTTCTCGAAGAGGGCTTGTTTGTTTTACGGCAGGCCGAATGTCGCCCATCTGAAAAGGAGGGATTTAGCATGAGGATGCAGAAGTATTGGGGAGTAGGAATTTTTTGGGTAATTTACAACAAAACGATTGACGGAGTGATGGTTATCAACGAAACCTACGCCAAAATTTTGGAAACCGCCTACCGGCTGTTCGCGGAGCACGGGTTTGACAAAACAAGCTTGTCCATGATCGCCAAAGAAGTGGGAATTTCCAAGCCCGCGATCTATTACCACTTTATTTCCAAAGATGTGCTGATTGACGTTCTCTTCGATGAAATCGCGAAGGAAATCGATTTTTCGAAATCCTTTTCCATCCAGGACTATACGAAAGACAACTTCGAAGCGAAGCTGCTGGCCGACGGCTGGCGGATGATCGAGGAGCAGCGGCAGGACGAATATTTCCCCCGCATCCTGAACGAATACCTGATTCGGGGCTCCCGCAACGAACCGAAGTACGAGCAGCGGTTTCACGCGGTGACCGAAGGATTCGCCAGCGGGTTCGAGGAGCTGCTGACGCACGGCGCGAAGCTTGGTGTCGTTCCGGACGAGCGGATTACGGCCAAGGCGCATATGCTCACGATGGTGATCGACAACATCGGCAACTTTATGATGATCGGCTTCAAGTTCAACTATGAGGACATCTGGCAAGAGGCGGTCAAAAGCGTCCTTCGGAGCTAGGGATAAGCAAGTAAGCAAAAAAGCCAAACCACCTTTTCCAAAGGAGTAGATGGCCGTGAATGCGAAACGGATTCGTTTCTCCGTGCTGCTCGCATCGATCCTTAGCATCGTCGGACTGACTTCATGTTACCGGATCGGCAATCCGGAAGCCTCTCCGCCGGAGCCGGTCTCCGTCGTTCTGAACAGTTTGGGCTTCACGTTCCCGAAGGGCCTGAACGAGAACCGCAACCCGTATCTCGACTACATCAAAGAGGGGACGAATCTGGATATCCGCGTCCTTGTGCCGCCTTCCGAAGGATATGAAGTGAAGCTGAACGCGCTTATGGCTTCCGGCAATCCACCGGATATGCTGAGCGTGTTCAGCGACGTCTGGGTCGCCAATTATGCCAAGAGCGGCCTCCTCCAGCCACTGAACGACTACATCGACCGCTACGGCCCCGCGCTGAAGGCGAGCATTCCGAAGGAGGCCTGGGATAAAGTCACGTTCAACGGCAAAATCTATGCGGTTCCCAGCGTCAACGATGTACGCGGCATCGAGCTGATGTACGCGCGGAAGGATTGGCTGGACAAGCTCGGCCTGAAGCCGCCGCAAACGTTGGAGCAATACTACGAGATCATTCGGGCGTTTGCCCGCAGCGACCCCGACGGCAACGGCAAGCAAGATACGCTCGGACTGATCCTGATCGAAAAGATGGGACGGTCCTCCCCTTTCTTCGGCGCGTTCGGCGTCCAGCTCGGCCAATGGCTGGAACGGGACGGCAAGCTGGTCTATGCGGACATTTTGCCCGAAACAAAGGAAGCGCTTACTTTTCTCCATCGCCTGTACGCCGAGCGGCTCCTCGATCCCGAATTTCCGATCAACAAAAACCGGAACCTCGATCAAAAAGTCGCATCCGGTCAAGTCGGGCTGTTCTCGGCGACCTGGTACGATACGCGCGGACCGATTGAGCTGAACCGGAAAAACGACCCGCAGGCCGAGTGGATTCCCCTTGATTACCCTGTCGGACCGGCAGGGCGCAAGGGCACCTACGAGACATCGCTGATCCGCCAGTATCAAGTCGTTCCCGCCCATAGCCGCCGGGCCGGGGCCGTCATCCGCATGCTGAACTTCATCGCCGGGGAGGGCAGCCGCGAGTTGAAGCTCGGCTTCCGGAACCAAGTCTGGAGCGAGCGGAACGGACGCATCGTGACCGACTTTACGGAGCACGACAAGCATCTGTACCGGGGCATGTACTCCTCGCTCGTCGATGTGCCTTCCCCGGCCTTATTGAAGGAGC
>NZ_JTHN01000235.1 GCF_001399685.1 Paenibacillus sp. A3 | reverse complement strand
AATCAATTGACGCAGCAGAGCAACCGTCTGTTCGGGGACATGAAGACGCTGATCGTGGGCGGAGACGTGCTATCGGTGCCGCATATCAACCGGGTGCTGCGGGATAACCCGGGGCTGAGTGTGGTCAACGGTTACGGTCCGACGGAAAATACGACGTTCTCGACGACACATGCGATAGCAGGCGAGCAGAAGGAAGCGGTGCCGATCGGCCGTCCGATCGCGAATTCGACGGCTTATGTGGTCGATCGCGCGATGAAGCTGCAGCCGGTCGGAGCGTGGGGCGAGCTGATCGTCGGCGGAGACGGAGTAGCGCGGGGCTACTTGAACCGCCCGGAGCTGACGGCGGAAAAGTTTATTGCGAGCCCGGTACGCGAGGGAGAGCGCTGCTACCGGACGGGAGACCTGGCGCGCTGGCGTGCGGACGGGACGCTGGAATACAAAGGCCGGATCGACGAGCAGGTGAAAATCCGCGGCTATCGGATCGAGCTGGGCGAGGTGGAAACGCAGCTGCTGCGCGTAGAAGGCGTGAAGGAAGCGGTCGTGATCGCGCGGGAGGACGAGCAGGGGCAAAAGCAGCTGTGCGCGTACTTCACGGCGGAGGGCGAGCTGAGTGCGGGAGAAGCGCGCAGCGTGCTGTCGCAGGAGCTGCCGGGGTACATGGTGCCGTCGTATTTCGTGCAGGTGGAGCGGATTCCGCTGACGCCCAACGGCAAAGTGGACCGCCGAGCGCTGCCTGTGCCGGAAGGAAGCGTTCAGACGGGAACGGAATTCGTGGCCCCGCGAACGATGCTGGAAGTGCAATTGGCCGACATTTGGAAAAACGTGTTAGAGCTTTCGGCCGTAGGGATCAAAGACAATTTCTTTGATCTCGGGGGGCATTCCTTGCGCGCGACCAACCTGGTAGCGATCATTCAAAAAGAGCTGCAGAAAAACGTGCAGCTTCGCGATGTGTTCCAGCATCCGACGATCGAACAGCTTGCGCAAGTAATCGAAGCGATGGAACAAACCGCATACGCCTCGATATCGGCTGCCGCAGAGAGCGACCATTATCCCGTGTCCTCGGCTCAAAAACGGATGTACCTGCTGCAGCAGTTCTCCGGCGCCGGGCTCAGCTATAATATGCCGGGCGTGATGAAGCTGGAAGGGCCGCTCGACCGGGCCCGGATGGAGGAGGCGTTCCGCCGTCTCATTGCGCGTCACGAAACGCTGCGAACCAGCTTTGACACGGTAAACGGCGGCGAACCGGTTCAACGATTGCATGAAGACGTCCGTTTTTCCGTGGAGTTCATGCAGGCGGGAGAAGAAGAAGCCGCCGGGCTCGTTCAAGGGTTCGTGCGCCCGTTCGATCTGACACAGGCCCCGTTGTTCCGGGTCGGGCTGATCGAAAACGGGCAGGATCGTCATATTTTGATGTTTGACATGCATCATATTATTTCGGACGGAACGTCCATAGGCGTTCTCGTTCAGGAGTTTGTCCGGCTGTACGGACGGGAGGACTTGCCGCCGCTTGCGATTCAATACAAAGATTACGCCGTTTGGCAGCAAGGTCAAAAACAAAGCGAGCGTTACCGCCGACAGGAGAACTATTGGCTGGACGTTTTCTCCCGGGACCTGCCCGTGCTCGACCTGCCGACCGATTACGCGCGTCCCGCGGTACGAAGCTTTAGCGGCAGTGTATATGAATTTGTCCTTGACCGCGGACGAAGCGAGGGGCTCCGGCGGCTCGCGGCGCAAAGCGGGACGACGCTGTATATGGTGCTGCTTGCGGCGTATACCGCATTGCTTGGCAAATACAGCGGTCAGGAGGATATCGTTGTCGGGACCTCGATAGCGGGTCGACCGCACGCGGACTTGGGCGGCTTGATCGGCATGTTCGTCAACACTTTGGCGATCCGCAATTATCCGTCGGGAGAGAAGACGTTCCTCGATTATTTGCAGGATGTCAGAGAACATGCGCTGCAGGCTTACGAAAATCAGGATTACCCGTTTGAAGAACTCGTCGAAAAGCTCAATATCCCGAGAGATATGAGCCGCAACCCCCTGTTCGATACGTTATTCGTGCTGCAAAATACGGAACAAAAGGAGCAGCGGATCGCCGGGCTGCAACTGGTTCCTTATCCGCAGGAGCATACGGTGTCGAAGTTCGACCTGACCCTTCACGCGTCCGAGGAAGGGGAGACGATCGGCTGCGGCTTCGAATACGCCACGTCGCTTTACAAGCGCGAGACCGTGGAACGGATGGCGGAGCACCTGATCCGGCTCATCGATGGGATCGTCGCCGATCCGCAAACAACCCTATCGGCGATCCAAATCGCGACGCCGCAGGAACAAGCGCAGATCGTCGAGCGATTCAACGACACGGCGGCGGACTATCCGCGGGAGCAG
>NZ_JTHN01000234.1 GCF_001399685.1 Paenibacillus sp. A3 | reverse complement strand
TGACGGTGGAAGGGACATTCGACAAGTCGGCTGTTCGGGCGTATTTGAAAGAAAGCCTGCCGGACTACATGGTGCCGTCTTACCTGAAGCCGCTGGACAGTTTGCCGCTCACGACGAACGGCAAGGTGGACCAGAGAGCGCTGCCGGAGATTTCGCCGGACGAGCTGGCCGAAGGCGCTTATGAAGCGCCGAGAACCCGTACCGAGGCGAAGCTGGCGGAGATATGGCAGGACGTGCTCGGCGTCAGCGGCATCGGCATCCACGACCATTTCTTCGAATTGGGAGGACATTCGCTGAAAGCGATGATTGTGGTCTCGCGTATCCATCAGGCGCTGGATGTGGAGATTTCCGTGCGGCAGGTGTTCCTCACGCCTACCGTCGCAAGCTTGGCGGACGCGTTGGAAGCGGCGGAGGGCCGCACGTATGAAGCGCTGAAGCGCACGGAGGAGCGGGAGTATTATCCGCTGTCTTCGGCTCAAAAGCGGCTGTACGTCCTGCAGCAGCTCGAAGGCGCGGAGCTCAGCTACAATATGCCGGTGGCGCTGCGGCTGTCCGGAGCGTTGGCTCGCGAACGTTTGAAGGCTGCGCTCGAAGCGCTGATCGCCCGTCACGAATCGCTGCGCACTTCGTTTACAGTGGTTAACGGAGAGCCGGTACAGCGAGTGCGAAGCGCCGCGGCCTATCCGATATCCTGCGAAGAAGCGGACGAAAAAGGGGCTGCAGAGCGAATTGCGGCATTCCTCCGTCCGTTCGACCTCGGCGAAGCTCCGCTGCTTCGCACGAGCCTTGTGCGGCTTGGCGAGGCAGAGCATCTGCTGCTGTTCGACATGCACCATATCGTTTCGGACGGCACGTCGATGGGGATTTTTGTAAACGAGTTGACGAGGCTGTACGCCGGAGAGCAGTTGGAGCCGCTGCCGCTGCAGTACAAGGACTATGCGGTATGGCAGCAGGCCTTCAAGCAAAGTCCGGCTTACAGCAGGCAGGAAACGTATTGGCTGGACCGGTTCGCCGGGGAGCTGCCGGTGTTGAATCTGCCGGCGGATCATCCGCGTCCGGCGGTGCGAAGCTTCGCAGGAGCGCGATTGGAGTTTGAGCTGGACGCCGCGCTGTCGGCAGAAGTCCGGGAGCTGGCCCGCGCAAGCGGCGCGACGTTGTACATGGTGCTGCTGGCTGCCTTTAGCACCCTGCTTGCGCGGCTTAGCGGCCAGGAGGAGCTGATTGTCGGTTCGCCGGTAGCCGGACGGCCGCATGCAGAGCTCCACGGATTGCTGGGCATGTTCGTGAGCACGCTTGCCATCAGGTCCGCGCCGGCTAGGGAAAAAACATTCCGACAGTATATCGAGGAACTAAAAGAAATTACGATGTCGGCCTACGAACATGCGGATTATCCGTTTGAAGAGCTTGTCGAACAAGTGGTCCAGCAGCGGGATATCAGCCGCAATCCGATCTTTGACGTCATGTTCGCGCTGCAAAATATGGAGCAATTCGAGCTGTCTATGACTGATGTCAAGGTATCTTCCTATGAACTGGACAACTCGATCTCGAAATTCGACTTGTCGCTGTTTGTGAGCGAACAGGGGGACCGATTGCACTGCGCCCTGGAATATGCCACGGCGCTGTTTGAACCTGGTACCATCGCGCGTTGGAGAGACAATTTCATCGTGCTGCTGCGGCACGTCGTATCCGATCCGGAGATTCCGCTAGGAAAAGCGGATTTGCTCGGCAGCCAAGACCTGTTTTGCTTGCAGGAATGGACGAACGGACCGGTCTTGAAGGTGCCCGATCTGGCCTTGCACGAATTGTTCAAAGAGCAGGCGTACAGGACGCCGGACCGCACGGCTCTTGTCTTCGGCGAAGACCGGCTCACTTACCGGGAGCTTGACCGGTTGTCCGACCGGATGGCTCTGGCGCTGCAGCATGACCGGATCGGCGCAGGCAGCATTGTCGGCCTCATGGCCGGCCGGTCGCCTCTAATCGTAATCAGCCTGATCGGCATTCTGAAAGCGGGCGCGGCTTTTCTGGCGGTGGACCCGTCTTATCCGGCCGAACGCATCGCTTATATGCTTGAGGATTCCCGGGTGTCTTGTCTGCTTGTCGATGCCGCGCAGACGTACGGCCATTTGACCTATAAAGGACAAGTACGCATCATAGAAGAGATGATGTCGGGAAGCGGATGGTCCGACGCGGCGCAGTCGCAGGTTGCTTCCTCGGTCTCGGAGCGAAAAGACGGCGGACAGCTGGCGTATATCATTTACACCTCGGGCACGACTGGCAGCCCGAAAGGGATCATGATGAAGCACAGCAACCTGGTAAACCTGATCATGCATCAATACGAGCATACGTCGATTCCTTTCGACAAAAACGTGCTTCAGTATTCTTCGTACAGCTTTGACGTGAGCTATCAGGAAAACTTTTCCACGCTGCTTGCCGGCGGGACCGTCTATTTGATTGAAGAGGAGATGCGCCAGGATCCTGTTGCGCTTTTCCGGTTCGTGGAGGAGCGGGACATTCGGACGATGCTGCTGCCGGCTTCCTTTGTGAAGTTTGTTTGGAACGATCCTACCTACGAATCGGTATGGCCGAAGAGCGTGCGGCATCTGGTTGCGGCGGGAGAGACGCTGGTCGTCGGGCCCGTGCTGCAGCGTTACATGCGGGAGCAGGGGGTTACCTTGCACAATCATTACGGCCCTTCGGAAGCGCACGTGACGACCATGTATATCATGCCGCCGCAGGGAACGATCTTGGAGCAGCCTCCTGTAGGCCAGCCGATCAGTAACGCGTCGATCTATATCGTGGACCCGCTCGGGCAGCCGCAGCCGGTCGGCGTTGCGGGCGAGGTGTACGTCGGCGGGGCGGGGGTCGGCCAAGGGTATCTGCATAAGCCCGAGCTGACCCGCGAGAAGTTCGTTCCCAATCCGTGGTCTCCCGGCACGCTCATGTATCGTACCGGAGATATGGCCCGCTGGCTCTCCGACGGGAATATCGAATATTTGGGGCGCATCGATCATCAGGTGAAAATAAGAGGCTACCGGATCGAACTGGGCGAGATCGAAGCCCGACTGCTCGGCATCGAGGGAATTCGCGAAGCCGTCGTGCTGGTGATTCCCGACGAACAAGGAAACAACGAGCTGTGCGCATATTTTGCGGGCGACCGTGAGTTTGTGCTGGTGGAGCTCCGGGAGGCTCTGAAGACGATGCTGCCGGACTACATGATCCCTGCTTACTTCATCCAGCTTGAAGAGCTGCCCGTCACTTCGCAGAGCGGGAAAATAGACCGTAAGGCGCTGCCGAAGCCCGAGGAAGGCATCCGGACAGGCACCCCGTATTCCGCGCCGCGCAACGAGATCGAAGTCAAGCTGGCGGACATCTGGCGCGAAGTATTGGGGCTTGGGAAAATAGGCGTTCACGACAACTTTTTCCACATGGGAGGCCATTCGTTAAAGGCGACCGTTCTGACCGGCAAGCTCCATAAGCAGTTCAACGTCGAAGTGCCTTTAAAGGAAATCTTTCGAAATCCGACCATCCGGGAGCTGAGCGTTGTTATCGAAAGCAGCCGGGAAAATCGTTATGAAGCGATCGAGCCGTGCAGGGAACAAGTGTATTATGCCACCTCCTCTGCCCAAAAAAGGATGTATTTGGTTCGACAGCTCGAACAAGGGATTGCTTACAACATGCCGATGCTCTGCGAGATCGAGGGCGAGGCCGATTCGGACCGGATTGAAGCGGCCTTCCGGGCGCTGGTCGAAAGGCACGAGTCGTTACGCACTTCGTTCGAGGATAGGGACGGCGAGATTGTGCAGATCGTTCATCCCGTCGATTCGTTCCGGCTGGAAAGAAGCGAACAGAACGGCCAAAAGCTCGAATCGCTGATTCGGCGTTTCGTCCGGCCTTTCGATTTGGGGCAGGCTCCTTTGTTCCGGGCGGAGCTTGTCGTCAAGAGTGGGAATGCCGCGTATCTCTTCGTCGATATGCACCATATCGTTAGCGACGGCGTATCGATCGAAATCGTCTTGAGCGAATTTACGGAGCTATACAACGGCAAGGAGCCAGTGCCGCTGCGCCTGCAGTACAAGGATTACGCCGCCTGGCAAAATACGTTCCTGCAGTCGGAGGACATGAACCGGCAGGAGGCTTATTGGACAGAGCGGTTCGCCGGCGAAATTCCGGTGCTTCACCTGCCGTACGATTACGGGCGGCCCGCCACGCAGAGCTTTGAAGGGAATCTCGGACACTTCTCCCTGGACGAACGGCTGACGGAGGGCATCCGGAGCATCGCTCGCGAGACGGGCAGCACCACGCATATGGTTATGCTGTCCATCTTCCATATCCTGCTGGCCAAATACAGCGGTCAGGACGATATCGTGATCGGAAACCCGATTGCGGGAAGACCGCACGCCGACCTGCATAGCATCGTGGGCATGTTTGTCAATACGCTGGCGCTGCGGAATCAAGCGGCGGACGAGAAGAGCTATCTCGAATTTTTGAAGGAGGTCCGGGACAATGCGCTTGAGGCCTACGAGAATCAAAGCTATCCGTTCGAGGCGCTGCTGGATAAAATCCAAGTTCAACGGGACCCGGGCCGGAATCCGCTATTCGATGTGATGTTCAACATGAGCCATGCCAAGGAAGGGAGCGACGGCAAGCTTACCGGTCTCCGCTTGAAGCCGATCCCGAGAGAACACCGCATCTCCAAATTCGATTTGACGCTTCACGTCATGGAAAACGAGCAGACCTTCGCATGCAGCCTCGAATACTGCACCCGCTTGTTCCATGCCGGGACAATCGCGCGGATGGGGCTGCATTACCGTCAAATCGCGGCGCAGGTATGCGTGGACCGCGAAGTCAAGCTGGCCGACATCGATCTCATTACGGAAGAGGAAAAACGGGAAATTTTGTTCGAGTTCAACGCGACGAAGCGGGATTATCCGAGAGACCGGACGATTCATGTGCTTTTCGAGGAGCAGGTGGAGAAAAGTCCCGACCGGATTGCGGCCGTATTCGGGAAACGAACGATCACGTATCGTGAGCTGAACGCGAGGGGAAATCAACTTGCCGCTGTGCTCAGGGACAAAGGAGTCGTGGCGGACACCGTCGTAGGTATCATGGTCGAGCGGTCGGTCGAGATGCTGATCGGCATTCTGGGCATATTGAAGGCCGGCGGAGCATATCTCCCGATTGATCCCGACTATCCGGCGGAACGGAGCGACTACATGCTGAAGGATTGCGACGCCCGCATTCTGCTCGTATCCGGCGAAGCCGGGGGGAATCTCCGGTTCGCAGGCGAGCGGCTGGATATTGCCGTCTCGTCCGAGACGAACGGCGCCGGGGATGCGCTCACCAATCCGGACAACACATCATCGGCATCGCATCTGGCCTATGTGGTGTATTCGTCCGGCAGTACGGGGCAGCCGAAGGGGATATTGGCGGAGCATCGGAATGTCGTGCGCCTGGTGAAAAATACCAACTACGTCGAGTTCCGGGAAGGCGACCGCATTCTGCAAACGGGGGCGCTCGTCTTCGACGCCACGACGTTCGAGGTATGGGGCGCGCTGCTGAACGGGCTCACGCTGCATCTGGTTCTCAACGAGACGATTTTGTCCCCGTTAGCATTGGAGCGGGAGCTCGCGGAGAACCGCATCGCGATCCTGTGGCTGTCCGTCGCCTTGTTCAACCAACTGGCGCAGGAGAAGCCCGAGTTGTTCCGTCCGTTAACCTACTTGATCGTGGGCGGCGAGGTGCTGTCGACGAAGCATATCAATCTGGTCCGCAGCCGGTGCCCCGGCGTGCATATCCTCAACGTCTACGGTCCGACCGAAAACACGACAT
>NZ_JTHN01000233.1 GCF_001399685.1 Paenibacillus sp. A3 | reverse complement strand
CGGGCTGCTGCACCTCCTTTTTGCGTTATCCGGCCGTTATCGTCTCCGGCTCACCGTCGCTCATGTCAATCATGGCTTTCGGGGCGCCGAATCGGACCGGGAGGCGGAGCTTGTGAAGTCGCTCGCCGAGCGATGGGGTCTTCCTGTAGAAACGACCTTCATCGACATGCCCCGTATTATAGAAGAAACGGGTCGGAACCCCCAAGCCGCCGCCCGGGACAAGCGGTACGAGTTTTTGTTCGACGTCGCGAAGCGAACGGATTCCCGCCGGATCGCGCTCGCCCACCATGCGGACGATCAGGCGGAGACGGTGCTGATGCGGCTGCTGCGCGGAACGGGACCTTCGGGATTGTCAGGCATTCCGGTGCGCAGAATGGCAGAAAATGGTTTGGAACTCATACGCCCCTTGCTGCGTATATACAAAGCGGATATTATCCGGTACTGCGAAGCGGAAGGACTGCCGTATTGTACGGACAGCAGCAATTTGGAGAGAAAGTACGTTCGCAATCAGGTGCGAATGGACGTGCTTCCTTTTCTGTCCCGCTATAACGAACAGCTGCCCGCGGCGTTGAACCGGCTGGCGGAGACGATGGCCGGAGAAGACGATTTTATGGACCGGGAAGTCCGGCGGATGTGCGAGCGGCACGTGACCCGAAAAAACGCCTGTTACAGCTTTTCCGCAAAATGGTTTACGGGGGTACATGTTGCTTTACAAAGGCGGTTGATTAAACTAATATTAAATTATCTTGCTTCCGACCCGGATTCCATGGATTTCCTGAAAGTCGAACAATTTCGGACGGCTGTTCTGCGTGAACGACCGTCCAATTTTCGATTGGAAATCGGGCAGAACATCGCGCTCAGCAGGGAATATGATCGTATTGCGGTTCATACTATGGTGTTACGACCTCTCCCTTACGCGTACGTACTGCGCGAAGGCCAGACGGAGCTTGCGATTCCCGAGACGGGAGTCCGTCTCACGCTCCGCTCCTTGGACAGCGAAGAGGAGCACCCCGAATGTACCGATGCCTGGACCGCCTGTTTCGATGCGGAGGAACTTGCCATGCCTCTCACGGTCCGAAGCCGCCTTCCGGGAGACCGGTTGAAGCCGCTCGGACTAAACGGGACGAAAAAGGTAAAAGATATGTTCATCGATGCGAAAGTGCCTCCTACCTTGCGCGAGACGATTCCGATCCTTGCGGACGCCGGCGGCAGCGTGCTTTGGGTACCGGGCGTTCGGCGGTCTTCGGCCGCTGCGATTACCGGTCGGACGAAGCGAATGCTACATATTCAAGTGGATATTCATGGCAAAGATTTTTATTAAAGTGGGAGGACCTCTCTTGCAAAACGACATTCAAGAAGTACTGTACAGCGAGCAGCAAATTCAGGACAAAATCAAGGAAATGGGCGAGCAGATCAGCCGTGATTTCGAAGGGCGCAACCCGTTGGTCATCTGCGTACTGAAGGGCGCGTTCATCTTTATGGCCGATTTGGTCAAGCAGATCACGATTCCGCTTGAGCTCGATTTCATGGCCGTATCCAGCTACGGCGCATCGACGAAATCGTCGGGTGTGGTCAAAATTATTAAGGACCTCGATATTTCCGTGGAGGGACGCCACATTCTGATCGTCGAGGACATTATCGACAGCGGCTTGACGCTAAGCTATTTGATCGACGTGCTCGAACGCCGCAACGCCCTTTCCATTACCGTCGCCGCGTTGTTCGACAAACCGGCGCGTAGATCGGCAGAGTTGGACGCAGACTATAAAGGCTTCGTGATCCCGGACGCGTTCGTGGTGGGATACGGCTTGGACTATGCGGAGAAATACCGGAACCTGCCGTACGTCGGCGTGCTGAAGCCCGAAGTTTACTCCCAATAGCATTTCTTGAGATGCCAAGACTTGCTGTGGTACAATATACAAAGTTGCCGTTGTTGAGAGGAGGTAGGGGATGAATCGCATTATTCGCAATACAGGCTTTTATCTGCTCATTTTTTTGGTCACCGTCGGAATTGTTCATTTTATCAGCACGCAGAATGAACAGAAAGACACCATTAGCTACGATAAGCTCCGCGTGGCCTTAATCGAAAAGAATGTCGAATCCATCATCGTAAAATACGATGCTCAAACGTATCTGGTTCGGGGGAAATATAAGAACGCTTCTGCGGATAAGAAAAATTTCGAATCTCGTGCGCCTTATGACCCGCAAATCTTCCGTTTGATTGAAAACAGCGACATTCCCCAAGGGAACGTTTACATCGAGAAAATGGAAGGGGACAATGTTTGGATCAGCTTCCTTACCTCCATTATCCCGTTTGTGATCATCTTCATCCTGTTTTTCTTCCTGTTGAATCAGGCGCAGGGTGGCGGCGGAAAAGTCATGAACTTCGGCAAAAGCCGGGCGAGGCTCTATAACGAAGAGAAGAAGCGCGTCACGTTCGAGGACGTTGCCGGAGCCGATGAGGAGAAGCAAGAGCTGGTTGAAGTTGTCGAGTTTTTGAAAGACCCGCGAAAATTTGCAGCCGTAGGCGCCCGCATCCCGAAAGGGGTTCTGTTGGTCGGTCCTCCGGGTACCGGTAAAACGCTGCTTGCCAGAGCCGTAGCCGGCGAAGCCGGTGTACCGTTCTTTAGTATCAGCGGTTCCGACTTCGTGGAAATGTTCGTCGGTGTCGGTGCTTCCCGCGTACGCGATTTGTTCGAAAATGCTAAGAAAAACGCCCCTTGTATCATATTTATAGATGAAATCGATGCTGTCGGCCGTCAGCGCGGCGCCGGATTAGGCGGCGGGCACGACGAGCGCGAACAGACGCTCAACCAGCTTCTGGTTGAGATGGACGGCTTTGGCGCCAACGAAGGAATTATCATCGTGGCCGCAACGAACCGTCCAGACATTTTGGACCCTGCCTTGCTGCGTCCGGGACGCTTCGACCGTCAAATTACCGTTGACCGTCCGGATGTGAAAGGCCGCGAAGCGGTGCTGAAGGTGCATGCGCGCAACAAGCCGCTCGCCAAAGATGTGAAGCTGGATCAGCTGTCCCGTTACACAACCGGATTTACGGGTGCGGACCTTGAAAACCTGTTGAACGAAGCGGCGCTTATTGCAGCCCGTCGCAATCGGAAAGACATTTCGATGGATGAGATCGACGAGGCGTTCGACCGCGTGATTGTCGGAACGCAGAAGAAGAGCCGCGTCATCAGCGAACGCGAGAAGCGGATGGTCGCCTTCCACGAAGCGGGCCATACGATCGTCGGTATTCATGTCGAGGACGCTGACGTTGTGCACAAGGTAACGATCATTCCGCGCGGCCGCGCGGGCGGCTACGTCATGATGCTGCCGAAGGAAGGCGAAGACCGGATGATGCAGACAAAGAACGAGCTGCTTGACAAAGTCACCGGACTTCTTGCAGGACGCGTCTCCGAGGAACTGTTCATCGGTCAAATTGGAACGGGTGCTTACAGCGACTTCCAACGAGCCACAGGCATCGTACGCCGCATGATCATGGAGTACGGGATGAGCGACAAGCTCGGACCGATGCAGTTCGGTACGACCCAGGGCCAAGTTTTCTTGGGCCGGGATATCGGACATGAGCAGAACTACAGCGATGCCATCGCTTACGAGATCGACCAAGAGATGCAATCGATTATGCGCGCCTGCTATGACCGGGCCAAAGACATTTTGACCAAGTATAGCGATCAAGTGCGCTTGGTTGCCGAAACGTTGATCGAGAAAGAAACGTTGGAGAAAGAACAGATTCGCGAGCTGATCGAGACTGGCAAGCTCGGACCCGTGAAAGAAGACGGGGAAGCGAAGCCGGAAGATGTGAAAGTGAACATCCAAGGGCAGCATCAAGAATCCGAAGCCAACAAGCTGGATTTCGAGAAAAACGAGTCGGATGGCGACAAAGAGGAAAATAAATAATTTTGCAGTGAAAACCGGTGCCGCAAAGCGCCGGTTTTTCCTTATCTGTACAGGCTAAAACGGGACGTTTCTTGAGAAACTAGCCTTAGGAAAGGGAGCGAATCGGCCCATATTACAAAACCGGTATATTCCGGCCTTTTTGTACCTATTTCAGCATTGACACCGCCCGGTCTGTTGTGTAAATTAAGTGTAAATCTTTAAACACTTTGTGAACATTTTCACCAGTAATTGCAGCACGTTCCAGAGAGATATGAGTTGGAAGCATCAGGGTGGTCATACGAAAAAAAGGATGGTGCGTCATGGAAGCATTAGCGTTGGAGCGTAAAGCGGAACAGCAAAAAGAGCTGAAAGAGCGGATCGCCCAGCTGAAGAAAGAACGGAATGCCATTATACTTGCTCATTATTATCAACGCGACGAGATTCAAGAGGTAGCCGATTTTCGCGGGGATTCGTTCCTGCTGGCTCAAAAAGCCGCTTCCACCGACGCCGATGTGATCGTGTTCTGCGGCGTGCATTTTATGGGCGAAAGCGCAAAAATATTGGCCCCGAACAAAACCGTACTCATCCCCGACGAGCGCGCCGGCTGTCCGATGGCCGACATGGTCAATGTCGACGGTCTGCGGGCGCTGAAGCAGAAGCATCCGAACGCCAAAGTCGTGGCCTACATTAATACGTCGGCGGAAGTCAAATCCGAAACCGACATTTGCTGTACATCGGCCAACGCGATCAAAGTCATCAATTCGGTCGACTCCGATGAAATCATCTGGGTACCGGATAAAAACCTTGGTGATTACGTTTCCAAATTTACCGATAAGAAAATGATTATTTGGGAAGGATATTGCAACACTCACGACATGCTGACCGTCAAAGATGTTGAAGAGATGAAAGCTCAATATCCGAATGCCCAATTCGTCGTTCATCCCGAATGCCGCCCGGAGGTCGTCAAGCTCGGCGATTTTGTCGGCAGTACAACAGCCATCATCAAATATTGCAGGGAATCCGATTGCCAGGAGTTTATCGTCGGTACGGAAGACGGTACGGGGTATCAGCTCCGGCTCGACAGCTCGAACAAGAAGTTCCATTTTGCCACCAAATATTTGGTTTGCCCGAATATGAAGGTAAACAACCTGAAAAAAGTGGTCAAATGTCTGGAAACGAACCAACCCCAAATTTATGTTCCGCCGCAAGTGGCCGACAAAGCCAGAGCATCCTTGGAGCGCATGCTGCAGGTCAAGTAGCATGCGCTACTTCCTTGTTGAACGGGTGAGAGCTGATGATACCTCGTTATTTGGTTAATTTCGATGTGCGGCAGCTGCCGCAGGTACATACCGACGTCATTGTGATCGGCGCAGGAATCGCCGGTCTTTTCACGGCACTGCGTTCCGCTGAGAACCACAAAGTGCTGATGGTCACCAAAAAATCGCTGCTCGACAGCAACACCCGGTACGCTCAGGGTGGGATCGCGGCAGTCATCTCGGACGAAGACTCGCCGGCCTATCACCGGCAGGATACACTGATCGCGGGAGCCGGACTTTGCTCTTCTGCGGCCGTGGATGTTCTCGTGCATGAAGGACCCGACGGGGTTGGGGACTTGATCCGGATGGGAACCGAATTCGATATGGAAGACGGACGCTATGCGCTGACGAAAGAAGGGGCGCATAGCCAGAGGCGCATCCTTCATGCGCAAGGGGACGCTACCGGCGCGGAAATCGTGCGTGCGTTGTCCGAGAAAACGAAGCAGGACCCGAATATCGAGATTTGGGATGACCATTTTGTAATCGATTTAATTACCGATAACGGCGAGTGCTACGGCGCGCTGGTTCAAAAGCCGGACGGCAGCCGGGTGATCGTTCATGCGAAGGCGACCATCCTGTGTACCGGCGGAGCGGGGCAATTGTTCCGTTATACGACCAATCCCGATATCGCCACCGGAGACGGCATTGCGATTGCTTACCGGGCAGGGGCGAATATCCGGGATGTGGAGTTTATTCAGTTCCATCCGACAGCTTTGTGCTATCCGGGAGCCCCGAGGTTTCTCATCTCTGAAGCGGTACGCGGGGAAGGGGCCGTACTGCGCAATATTAACGGCGAGCGGTTTATGGAACGGTACCATCCGCAGCTGGAGCTTGCTCCGCGGGATATTGTGGCCCGGGCGATCGTCAGCGAAATGGAGAACACCAAGTCGACCTTCGTCTACATTGATTTTACGCACGAATCGGAAGAAACGGTGAAGCACCGGTTTCCGACCATTTATGAATACTGCTTGTCTTACGGACTCGATTTGTCGTCCGATTGGATCCCGGTAGCTCCCGCGGCTCATTACATGATGGGCGGCGTAGAAACCGACCTGCACGGAGAAACGGCTGTAAAGCGGCTGTTTGCGTGCGGGGAAGTGTCTTCCACTGGGGTACATGGGGCCAACCGGCTGGCCAGCAACTCGCTTTCCGAAGCGATTGTGTTTGGACGGCGGATTGTGGAGCGGATTGACGGCTTGCCGCCGATTGCAGAGCTTCCCCACATCCGGGAGGAGCAGCGGTCGAAGGATAACGCCATTCAGCCCGTTGTCGAAAAGAAGCTGAAGCTGCAAAAGGTAATGCTCCGGTACGCGGGACTCAAGCGGCACGCTCAAGGGTTGGAAAAAGGTTACGACGAGCTGAAACGGCACGTATCGATCTTCGACAGCTGTTTGGCCAAGCGGGAACAATATGAATTTGCCAATCTGCTCATCTGCGCGCTGCTGACGACGCAGGCCGCTTTGATTAGGCAGGAAAGCCGCGGGGGACACTATCGGGAGGACTTCCCGGACAAGGATGACGTGGTTTGGCGCAAGCATACCGTGTTTAATCGTGCCAACGGCATTACGGAAGGACGGATTGATGATGTTTGAGTTGAACCGGTCGAATCTGGACCGAAGCTTGCGGACTTGGCTTGAGGAAGACATCGGGATGGGCGACGTCACGACGATGACGACGATTCCGGCGGAATCTCAAGCCAAAGGCATTATTCACGTCAAAGACGAGGGCATTATCGCCGGGATCCCGGTGGCCGAAGCAGTCTTCGCATTGGTTGACCCGCAGCTTCGGTTCGAAGCGAAGGTGAATGACGGCGCGGCGGCCCGGTACGGCACCGTCATCGCGGAAGTATCCGGCAGTACCCGCAGCATTTTGCTCGGCGAGCGCCTCGCGCTGAATCTGCTGCAGCGCATGTCCGGCATTGCTACGCGTACGCGCCAGTTTGTGGATCGGCTGGAAGGACTGCCGGTTCGTCTTGTGGATACGCGCAAAACAACGCCTGGCCACCGGATGCTGGAGAAATATGCGGTTCGTGTCGGGGGAGGGCATAACCACCGGTTCGGATTATATGATGCCGTCATGATCAAGGACAATCATATCAAGGGAGCGGGAGGAATCCGTCAAGCCATTACAGCGGCCCGCGCTCAAATACCGCATACGATGAAGATTGAAGTCGAAGTGGAGAACTTCGAGCAGCTTGAAGAAGCGTTAGCGGCCGGTCCTGACATCGTCATGCTCGACAACATGTCGCCGGAGCAAATGTCGCAAGCCGTACAGCGCATGAAAAGTCAGGCTCCGCATATCATGGTAGAAGCGTCGGGAAGCGTTACACTGGACAGTGTCCGCAGCATTGCCCAAAGCGGGGTGGATGTCATTTCCGTCGGCAGGCTGACGTATTCCGTTCAGGCGCTTGATATTAGTCTGGATCTGAACGAACAGAAAGGTTCCGCGGGAGAAAAGGTGGGCCGGTCATGATCTTGGTGGTGGACGTAGGGAATACTAACATCGTGCTCGGGATCTACGAAGGGAAGCAGCTGCTTCACCACTGGCGGCTGAGTACCAACCGGTCGGCCACTTCCGACGAGTACGGAATGACCATGTACAACCTATTCCGGCATGCGGGAATCGGCCTGGATCAAGTCGATGGCGTCATTCTTTCTTCGGTCGTACCGCCGCTGATGTTTGTACTGGAACAATTGTGTTTAAATTATTTGAAGAAAGCGCCGTTGATTGTAGGACCTGGTATCAAGACCGGATTGAACATCCGTTACGAGAACCCGAAGGAAGTCGGCGCAGACCGGATCGTGAATGCAGTCGCTGCCATCGAGCTGTACGGCTCGCCTTGTATCGTGGTCGATTTTGGAACGGCTACGACGTTCGACTATATCGATGAGAAGGACCAATTCATCGGCGGTGCCGTGGCGCCCGGGATCAGTATTTCCACTGAAGCTCTGTATCAACGGGCGGCGAAGCTGCCCCGCATTGAGCTGGTGAAGCCGAAAAGCGTCGTCGGACGTAATACGATCGCATCGATGCAGGCCGGGATTATTTACGGCTTCGCCGGTCAAGTGGACGGAATCGTGGAGCGGATTAAACAGGAGTTCCGGGTTGAGCCGAAAGTCATCGCAACGGGCGGGCTGGCAGAGCTCATTGCTGGGGAATCGCGTACGATCGATTTGATCGATCCGCTTCTTACGCTGCAGGGATTGCAAATTATATACGAACGCAACATCGGCTAGAGGTCTGCATATTCGCAGCAGCAGGCCCCTTATTCCGGCTTGTAGCGTCATCAGAACAGAAGGAGCTTTGTCATGCAAGATTACTTAATCAGGGCCACTGCCTACGAAGGAAAAGTACGCGCCTTTGCCGTCCGTACCACCGGAATTGTCGAGGAGCTACGCCGTCGTCATCAGACCACGCCTACCGCGACCGCTGCTTTAGGACGTACGGCAACGGCTGCGCTGATGATGGGCATTATGCTTAAAGGCGAAGAGAAGCTGACCGTCCAAGTCAAAGGCGGCGGGCCGATCGGCCAGATCGTTGCGGATTCCAATGCTCACGGGGAAGTTCGCGGGTATGTGGACAATCCGGCCGTCGATTTGCCTTTGAACTCGATCGGCAAGCTGGACGTGGCCGGTGCTGTCGGTACCGACGGTTTTTTGTATGTCATTAAAGACCTTGGACTCAAAGAACCTTACCGCGGCAGTATTCCGATCGTTTCGGGCGAGCTCGGCGAAGATTTTACGTATTATTTTGCCAAATCCGAACAAACGCCTTCCGCTGTCGCTCTGGGCGTGTTGGTCGACGTGGATTATACCGTGAAGACTGCCGGCGGATTCATCATTCAGCTGCTGCCGGGGTTAACGGATGACGAAATTTCACAGATTGAAAAGGAGCTTGCGGGTCTTCCGCCGATTACGTCTTTGCTTGACCGCGGAGACCGTCTGGAGGACATACTCGCTACGCTGCTTCCCGGAGCCGAAGTGCTGGAGAGACGCGACGACATTCGGTTTCAGTGCAAATGCTCGCGCGAGCGCGTCGAGCAGACCTTAATAAGTCTGGGACGCCATGAATTGCAGCAAATTCTGGATGAAGACGGCAAAGCGGAAATCGTGTGCCATTTTTGCAACGAAGCCTATCGTTTCAATAGGGAAGACCTTGAAGCGATTCTCAAGTCCATATAAAAAACGACAGGATGGCGAGTAGCCGCCCGGTCGATATAGAGAGTGATTATACGAGGAGATAGGGTATGCGAAACATTAAAGTATTATGGGGCATGATCGCTGTGTTGCTGGTCGCGGTAGTCATCCTATCCTCCGTATTAATGGCCCACTCCTTATACCCACTCCCTACCGATAAACATCCGGACCCCCAGAAGCAGGACGGAGAGGCGCAAATTTTGGCCACGATCGGAGAGAAAAAGATTACGTTAGCCGAATTGGAAACGCAGCTGCTAGCGGCGCACGGACGCGAGCTCTTGGACCGAATGATCGACCGGGAAGTGGTGCGCTTGGAGGCGAAGGCCTTGGGCATCGAAATCGCCGACAGCGAAGTGCAGCAGGAACTGACGCGGATGAAGCAGGGGTACGAAAGCGAGCAAGCATTTTTAGAAACGATGAAAAATCAGCTGGGTTTAACTCCCGATACGCTCAAAGAGGATGTATACCACAAGCTGTTGGCCGATAAAGTTGCCATACACAACATCCGGATTACCGATGAAGAAGTGCAGGCTTATATCGCCGCGCATCCGGATGAATTCCAGACACGTGTAGAGCTCCGTCTCCAGCAGATCGTTACGGCCAGCAAGGAGCAGGCTCAACGGGCCTTGAACGATTTGTCAAAAGGTACGGATTTTGCGCAAGTAGCCAAGGAACGTTCCCTTGATGATGCGACGCGCGATAGCGGAGGAGACTTAGGTTGGTTGGAAGAGGGCGATCCGTTCGTTCCCGCCCCGATCATGAGGACTGCCAAGCAGCTGAAGCAAGGGGAAATCGGAAAACCCGTCGAGGTCGAAGGCAAATATGTGATTGTCAAGCTGAGAGAGCGTAGAGAAACTTCGAAGGAAGAGCCTGCGGCGGTTCAAGATCGGGTCCGCAAAGATCTCGCTCTTCGGGAAGCTCCTCCGATGAAGGAGACGCTACGAACGCTTCGAGACAAGTGGAAAGTATCCGTCCAGGCAAATTTCTAGGAAACGACAGGGAATTGTATTGACAACCACCGTAGGGGTTGATAAGATTACAATATAATACCCACTAAATTACTCGGATATTTTGACGTGAACTTGAGGAGGAGAACGGAATGGCCAGATTAGTGCAAAGTGTTACGCAATTGATTGGGGACACGCCATTGGTCAAATTAAACCGTGTCGTGCCGGAGGGCAGTGCGGAAATTTACGTAAAGCTGGAATTCCAAAACCCGGGCGCCAGCGTAAAAGACCGGATTGCCATCAGCATGATTGAAGTGGCCGAGCAAGAAGGCCGTATCAAACCGGGCGATACGATCGTCGAGCCGACGAGCGGAAATACGGGGATCGGTCTGGCGATGGTCGCCGCGGCCAAAGGCTATAAAGCGATTTTGGTCATGCCGGAGACGATGTCCATGGAACGCCGCAATCTGCTTCGCGCTTACGGTGCGCAGCTGGAGCTGACGCCGGGAGCGGAAGGGATGAAGGGCGCCATCAAGCGTGCGGAAGAAATCTTGGCCGAAAATCCGGGTTACTTCATGCCTCAGCAGTTTAAGAACCAAGCGAACGTCAAAATTCACCGCGAAACGACCGGTCCGGAAATCGTCGAAGCGATCAACGCGCATGACGGCAAGTTGGACGCTTTCATTGCCGGAATCGGAACGGGCGGAACGATTACAGGCGCCGGTTCGGTGCTCAAGGAACACTTCCCGCACATTAAAATCTACGCTATCGAGCCTTCGGCTTCTCCGGTATTGTCCGGAGGCAAGCCGGGTCCGCACCGCATTCAAGGGATCGGCGCAGGCTTTGTGCCGGATATCCTCGATACCGGCATTTATGACGGGATCATTACGGTAGAGAATGAGGAAGCATTCGAAACGTCCCGCCGCGTAGCGAAAGAAGAAGGCATCTTGGGCGGCATTTCGTCTGGAGCGGCCATCTTTGCCGCACTGAAGATCGCCAAGGAACTCGGCCCCGGCAAACGCGTCATCGCCGTCGTTCCAAGCAACGGCGAGCGTTACTTGTCCACGCCGCTGTATCAATTCGAGGACTAATAAGTCAATCAAGCCTGCTCACCCTGCTGCAAAGGTTGAGCGGGTTTTTATCTTTCTACCTCTCTCATGAAATGAGGGAGGGATTTATTGCACGCGGCGTCTTTGCTTGTGGAATGGTCGAAGGAGAAATCGCGTTTTCGCGGCGAGTTTTTTGTTCCATCCCCTTCCGCTTCCATGAATTTATAGGGGATGGGAGCAAAACGTGTCTGAGCTGAAGCGAAACGCGATTTCTCCGCAGACTGCGCAAGGGGCCCGGGCTCTCCCGATTCGTCTCCGACCCATCTCCGACTCATCCCCGAATCCCTTCCCAATTTTCACCGCCCTTTTATTCGTCCGCAATTTCAAGTATACTAATCCCAACATTAGACGACGAACGCAAAAGGAGGACGGAACATGCTCCTGACATCCTATCATCAATGGCAGCAGTGGGCTCAGGACTATACCGTGCTTCCATATGTTATCCGGTTTTCATTAGAGCAAAGCCGCCCGCTTTCCTGGGCGCCTATTTGGGAGGAAGCGGCTCCCGGTTCCTTCGTGCTGGAGAGCGGTAAGGGCGGCCGCTACAGCTTTTTTGGCATTCGGCCCGTTTCGGCTATTCAAGGAACAGGCTGTGATGCGACAATCACGCAACAGGATGGCAGGGAAGAGAAGCGGCATGGAGCCCCGTTAGAGCTGGTCAAAAGCTGGCTCGCCCCTTTTCGCTCGCCGGTTGTCGAGGGGGCCCCGAAATGGATAGGAGGCTGTGTCGGGTTCTGGGGCTACGATGTGATCCGTACCATCGAACGGCTGCCGGTCCGGGCGAAAGCCGATTTGCCCGTGCCCGATTATGCTTTTGTTCGGGTGAACGAGCTTTGGATTATCGATCATGAAACCAATCAGCTGTTTTGTGCAGTCCATACGGAACTTTCGCCGCAACAAGCAGAGGTGCCGGGTTGGCTTGAAGCCCGCTATGAGGAAGCGGAACAGTCCGCGGCCCGGATGAAAGGCTTGTGGGACCGATTGACGGAGGATGCCGCCAATCCGCTCTTGCAAGAAGAAGCGGCCTGGAAGCGGAAGCTAATGGAAGAAGACCGCCTGCAGGTGGACGTGGACGCCATTGAAGGGATAGCTGCCGATTTTCCGAGAGAAGCCTACATGGATGCGGTACGCAAAATTCGCGATTATATCAGTGCCGGGGACGTGTTTCAGGTTAATCTGTCGGTGCGCCAGAACAAGCGGCTTGAGGCATCGCCTGAAGAGATCTATGAATGGCTGCGGCTGGTGAACCCTTCCCCTTATATGGGACTGCTGCGTTTTCGTGATTTTCAGCTTGTATCGGGCTCCCCGGAGCTGCTGGTCCAGCTTGAACGAGGAACCGTCCGCACCCGTCCGATAGCAGGTACCCGACCGCGCGGCATGAATCCGGAAGAAGACCGGCAGCTTGCGAATGAGCTGATTCATCACGAGAAAGAACGGGCCGAGCATATCATGCTTGTCGATTTGGAGCGTAACGATCTCGGACGAATTTCGACATACGGGACTGTAAAGGTCAAAGACTTTATGGTCATTGAGTACTATTCTCACGTCATGCACATTGTGTCGGAAGTTGAAGGAAAGCTGGCCGAGGGCCGCGATGCCTTCGATGTCATTGCCGCGACGTTCCCTGGCGGCACGATAACCGGAGCTCCGAAAATCCGCACCATGGAGATTATCGAGGAACTGGAGCCGGTGAGAAGAGGACCATATACCGGGTCTATCGGTTGGATTGACTATAACGGCGATATGGAATTTAATATAATCATACGTACGCTCGTCGCAGCGGGCGGCACGGGATATGTGCAGGCCGGGGCGGGGATTGTCATTGACTCGATCCCGGAAAAGGAATACACGGAATCGATTAACAAAGCAAAAGCCATGTGGAAAGCAATCCAATATAGCGAACGAAATCCATGTCCCGCGGGAGGTAGAAAATCATGATTTTGGTCATCGACAACTACGATTCGTTTACGTACAATTTGGTGCAGTATTTGGGAGAATTGGGCGAAAAGATCGAGGTGCGCCGCAACGACGAGATCGATCTGGAGGGGATCGAAGCATTAAAGCCGGACCATATTCTGATCTCTCCGGGGCCCTGCACGCCCAACGAAGCGGGAATCAGCCTGTCGCTGATCGAACGCTTCAAAGGCCGGATTCCCATTCTCGGCGTCTGCCTCGGCCATCAATCGATCGGACAGGCGTTTGGCGGCGAAGTGATCCGCGCAGAGCGGCTGATGCACGGGAAGACCTCGGAAATATTCCACGACGGTCAAGGGGTCTTTAAGGATATGCCGTCTCCGTTTACGGCAACGAGGTACCATTCCTTGATCGTAAAAAGAGAAACGCTGCCTGATTGCTTCGTGATCACCGCCGAAACGGCCGAGGGCGAAATTATGGGTCTGCGCCATAAAGAATACCCGATCGAAGGCGTTCAATTCCATCCCGAGTCGATCATTACCGATCACGGGCATCAAATGCTGCGTAATTTCTTGAACGAAACGGCAGTCAGCCAAGCGTGAAAATCGATTTAAACGGAAACGTCATAGAGGAAAAAAAGGCCGTGGTCTCCGTATACGACCACGGTTTTCTTTACGGTATGGGCTTATTCGAGACGTTCCGCACCTACGGCGGACGTCCCTTTTTGCTGGAATGGCATTTAGAGCGGCTGGCCGCAGGCTGCCGGGAACTGGATATCCGCTATGTTCCAGACCCGGACGGCATACAGACCCGGATTCGCAGACTGCTTGAAGCAAACGAAATGACGGACGCCTACTTCCGCTTCACGGTTACGGCGGGCACGGACATTCTCGGTCTTCCGGCCGAACCGTACAAGCAACCTACGGAAATCCTTTATGTAAAATCATTGCCGCCTGTCGATTCGTCGGTTTATAGCAGCGGCAAGCCGCTGCAGCTCCTCGAATCGCGTCGAAACTCGCCGGAAGGCACGATTCGACACAAATCGCTGCATTATATGAACAATATTTTGGCAAAACAAGAACTCCGGCGCTATCCTTGGGCGGCTCAGGCGGAAGGTCTCCTGCTGGATGCCCAAGGCTTTTTGTCGGAAGGGATCGTCAGCAATGTGTTTTTTGTGCGCGGCGGAGAGCTGCATACGCCTTCGGCGGAAACGGGACTTCTGCCCGGCATCACGAGACGCTATGTGATGACGATGGCACAAGAGACCGGATTATCCGTATCGGAGGGCTTGTACGGGTGGGAAGATCTTACCGGAGCGGACGAAGTATTTTTGACGAACTCCATTCAAGAAATCGTCCCGGTGACAAGGCTGTTTGACCGGGAAGGGAACGCGCATACCGTCGGCGACGGCACGGCAGGTCCTATCACGGCAAAATTGTTGTTTCGATATAGGAACGTTTGTTCTGGGTAGAGTATAATAGCTAATGTCAAGGAGGAAAATGATGAACGCTAGCGTCACGGATTCTAACAAGCTCAAGCAGCTGTTGAGCGGGTCGAGGACGGTCGTGATGGGGATTCTCAATGCGACCCCGGACTCCTTCTCGGACGGGGGCCGGTACATTGATCCTATTGCTGCCGTGGCCCGGGCGCTGGAGATGATTGCGCAGGGAGCCGATATCATTGACGTAGGCGGCGAGTCGACGCGTCCCGGCGCTCCCGCCGTTTCGCTGGAAGAAGAGCTGGAGCGGGTCATTCCCGTCATTCGCGCGCTGCGGCAGGCAGGCATCGAAACGCCGATTTCTATCGATACGTACAAGGCCGAAACGGCGAGACAAGCGATGGCCGCGGGCGCAAGCCTGCTCAACGATATATGGGGATTGCAGAAGGAACCGGACATGGCTCGCGTAGCGGTGGAATACGGCTGCCCGATCGTTCTGATGCATAATCGCACCGAAGCGGTGTATGCTAACTTTATCCAAGACGTGATCGAGGATTTGCGGGAAACGGTTCGTCGGGCGCACCAAGCAGGGATTCGCGACGAACAGATTATTTTGGACCCGGGCATCGGATTTGCCAAAACGTACGAGCACAATTTGCAGCTCATGAATCATCTGGATCGGATCGTCTCCTTAGGTTACCCTGTGCTGCTCGGCACGTCGCGCAAAAGCATGATCCGTCGTGCGCTGGATTTGCCGACGGACGATGTGGTGGAAGGAACCGCGGCAACCGTTGCGCTCGGCATTGCCCAGGGCTGCCGGGTCGTCAGAGTGCATGATGTGAAAGCCATGCGGCGTGTTGCCGATATGACCGACGCCATAACGCAGCACCGATGAAGCGGCTGCTTGCATGACGCGACCGCGACTTGAAGGAGGAATACGAAGTTGGATAAAATGATGCTGAAAGGGATGGCCTTTTACGGATACCACGGCGTTTTCCCAGAGGAAAACAAACTGGGACAGCGCTACTACGTGGATGTGGAGCTGTACCTTCCGCTGGACCGGGCAGGTCGCTCCGACCGGGTGGAAGACACCGTCAATTATGCCGAGGTACATGACTTGATCAAAACGATCGTCGAGCAGAAAACGTTCAAGCTGGTCGAGGCGCTGGCTGAACATATTGCATCCGAGGTATTGCGAACTTATACTAGTATAAATGAATTGACCGTTCGCGTCGTCAAGCCGCACCCGCCGGTTGCCGTTCATTTTGACGGCTTCACGATCGAAATTCACAGGAAGCGGGAAGTCCGCTGATGATCGATGGAGATATGCAGTCGGCCGAAGCTTGCGAACGGGCTTACATCGGGCTTGGCTCCAATATCGGAGACAGGGAGCGCTTCCTGACGGAAGCCGTTCGTTTGCTTCACGAGCATCCGGAGATTCGCGTGACCGGCCAATCGGCCTTGTATGAGACCGATCCGGTTGGCTATACGGATCAAGCTCCCTTTTTGAATATGGCGATCGAGGTGACGACGACGCTCTCCCCGGAACAACTGCTGGAGCAGTTGATGGAAACGGAACGGCAGCTTGGCCGCGTCCGCGATATTCGCTGGGGCCCTCGTACCATTGACCTTGATATGCTGATGTACGGCGACGTCAGACGGCAGCAGCCCGAATTGATACTGCCGCACCCGCGCATGCATGAGCGGGCATTCGTTCTGATCCCTCTTATCGAGGTATTGGAGCTTCATCACCAGCCGCAGGCCGTGCCTTTACGGGCGTTTTTGGAGCGTGTGGAAGGAAAGGAAGGCGTTACACTTTGGAAAAAAACGCAGTAGCCCAGCGCATCCGCGCTTTTCGCAAATTAAAAGGCTTTACCCAAAACGAACTGGCGGAACGGTTGGACGTTTCCATTGCCGTACTCGGCTCCATCGAGCGGGGAACGCGCAAGGCGGACCCGAAAATCGTTCGTAAAATATGCGAAACGCTGGGAATCGAGCCGGAAGAGCTTTATTTCCAAGCAAGCGGCAAATAAATCACCCTTCTCAGAAAGGAGAGATACGATGTTAACGATAGGCAATGTCACCGCCCCGAACAAAGTGGTTCTGGCCCCGATGGCAGGCGTCTGCAATCCGGCTTTTCGCTTGATCGCGAAAGAGTTCGGCTGCGGTCTCGTCTGTGCCGAGATGGTCAGCGATAAGGCCATCCTGCACGGAAATCACCGCACGCTGGAGATGCTGTACGTCGACGAGCGGGAGAAGCCGCTCAGCCTGCAAATTTTCGGCGGCGACACTGAAACGCTCGTCGAAGCGGCCAAATATGTAGACCAGCATACGAATGCGGACATCATCGATATCAACATGGGCTGTCCTGTGCCCAAAATTACAAAATGCGACGCGGGGGCGCGTTGGCTGCTGGACCCCGACAAAATTGAGCAGATGGTCTCGACTGTCAGCCGGTCCGTCAGCAAACCGCTAACCGTTAAAATGCGGATCGGCTGGGACGACGACCATATTTACGCGGTACGGAACGCGAAAGCCGTCGAAAACGGCGGCGGCGCAGCCGTATCCGTCCATGGGCGTACGAGAGTGCAGATGTATACCGGACACGCGAACTGGGACATCATTAAAGAGGTCAAGGAAGCCGTTTCGATTCCGGTGATCGGCAACGGGGACGTCTTTACCCCCGAGGATGCGAAACGGATGCTCGACCAGACCGGCGTCGACGGAGTTATGATCGGCCGCGCGGCACTGGGCAATCCGTGGATGCTGTACCGGACCATCCAATATTTGACGAACGGCGAGCTTCCCCCGGAACCGAGCCCGCAGGAGAAGATCCGCATCGCGGTGCTGCATTTGGACCGGCTGACGGCGTTAAAAGGCGAAGCGGTAGCGGTCAAGGAAATGCGCAAGCATCTGGCCTGGTACTTGAAGGGACTGCACGGAGCGGCGCGGATCAAAGACGCCATTATGGAGCAGACGAAACGGGACGCCATGGTGCAGCTTCTCACCGACTTTATCGAAACGCTCGACCAACGCGAGGCAACCGTCCACTAGTCCGGTTCGATGGGCGAAACCGGGGCGTTTGGCTTCAATTGACATTTGAATGGGGTTGCAATATAATCAGTCAATAGTCATTTGCGGCCGACGATTGGTGGCATCATGCAGCGTCGCGTTCATATAGTAATTATCAGTGAATTCATACTCGATTGGGCTCGAAATATGAAAATCTTTCACACGACGGGAGATAGGTAGTAATGGCGGAAAAAGAAGTCATTCTCACGCAGGAAGGTTTGAAAAAGCTCGAGGAAGAGCTGGAGCATTTAAAGTCGGTGAAGCGCCGCGAGGTGGCGGAGCGGATTAAAGTGGCGATCGGTTACGGCGATATCAGCGAGAACTCGGAATACGAAGACGCCAAGAACGAACAAGCGTTCGTTGAGGGCCGTATTATCACTTTGGAGAAAATGCTGCGCAACGCGCGGATTATTAACAACGACGAAGTCGATACGGATGCGGTGAACGTCGGTTCCATCGTCATCTTGAAGGACCTCGAATTCGGAGATATCGTTGAATACTCCATCGTGGGCACAGCGGAATCCGACCCGTTCCAAAATAAAATTTCCAACGAAAGCCCGGTCGGCAAAGCCATTCTCGGCAAGCGCAAAGGGGCAATCGTCGACGTCAGCGTACCGGCAGGCGTTATCCAGTACGAAATTATCGATATCAAGAAGTAAACGGCGACAACAAAAGGAGCTTCCTCAGGAAGCTTTTTTGACTATAGAGCCGGGAAGCTTTACTTACGAACCAAGGAGCTGGAAACATGACTGTGGAATTGGAATTGAATGAATTGCTGCAAATTCGGCGCAACAAATTGGATGAGCTGCGCGGCCTTGGAATCGATCCGTTCGGGCAAAAGTTCGAAAGAACGCACCATGCCGGCGATATTTTCAAAGCCTACGAAGACAAATCCAAGGAAGAGCTTGAAGCGCTTTCCGCCGAAGTCAGCATTGCCGGGCGGATTATGCAGAAGCGGGAAATGGGCAAAGCGGGCTTTGCCCATATTCAGGACATCACCGGCAAAATTCAAATTTACGTGCGCGCCGATGCATTGGAAGAAGCCAAGTACAAGGCGTACGAACTGCTGGATATCGGCGATTTGATCGGCGTTCGCGGCACCGTCTTCAAGACGAAAACGGGCGAGCTCTCCGTTAAAGCGACATCGGTAGAAGTGCTGTCTAAATCGCTTCTCCCTTTGCCGGAGAAATATCATGGGCTCAAAGATGTCGAGCTGCGATACCGTCAACGTTACGTGGATCTGATTATGAACCAAGACGTGCAGCAGACCTTCATTTTGCGTTCCAAAATCATTCAGTCGATGCGCCGCTATCTGGATTCCCGCGGCTATTTGGAAGTCGAGACGCCGACGCTGCATGCCATTGCGGGCGGTGCGGCCGCTCGTCCTTTCATTACGCATCATAATGCGCTGGACATGCAGCTGTATATGCGGATTGCGATCGAGCTGCATTTGAAGCGTTTGATTGTCGGCGGGATGGAAAAAGTGTATGAAATCGGACGGGTCTACCGTAACGAAGGGATTTCGACGCGCCATAACCCGGAATTTACGATGATCGAGCTGTACGAAGCGTATGCCGATTATAAAGACATCATGAAGCTGACGGAAGAAATGATCGCGCATATTGCTCAGGAAGTGCTGGGCACGACCAAAATTACGTATCAAGATCAAGAAATCGATCTTGCTCCGTCGTGGCGTCGCGTTTCGATGGTCAATGCGATTAAAGAAGTGACGGGCGTTGACTTCAGCGTTCAGATGACGGACGAGGAAGCGCATCGCTTGGCCAAAGAACACAAAGTGCCGGTTGAGCCGATGATGACCTTCGGTCATATCGTGAACCAGTTCTTTGAGACGTTCGTCGAGGAAACGCTTATTCAGCCTACGTTCATCACGGGGCACCCGGTGGCGATTTCCCCGCTGGCGAAAAAGAACGAGCAGGACCCTCGGTTCACAGACCGTTTCGAGCTGTTTATCGTGGCGCGCGAGCACGCCAATGCGTTTACCGAGCTGAACGACCCGATCGATCAGCGGGAGCGGTTCGAAGCACAACTGGTGGAGCGGGAGCAAGGGAACGACGAGGCGCATGAAATGGACGAAGACTTCGTACGCGCTCTTGAATATGGCATGCCGCCGACCGGAGGTCTCGGGATCGGGATCGACCGTCTGGTGATGCTGCTTACGAATGCGCCGTCGATTCGTGACGTGCTGCTTTTCCCGCTGATGCGTGAGCGTCAAGGCGAATAATTTAGACAAGCAAAACATGCTTCGCCCTTTATGGGGAAGCATGTTTTTTGTTTGCTCTAGAGTTAATTCAAAAGGCAGAAAATAACAGTTGCAAAGTGCAGGAGCGTTTGGTATATTAGTCATTGTCGCTTCTGCGGTTGAGCTCGAAAGAGCCGAGCATGAAAAAAGAAATTAAAAATAATGCTTGCAATCAGCTAGGCAGATATGATATATTAAAGAGGTCGCTTTCGACGGTTTGTAAAACGGAGTCGAAAGATGACGAACATCATTGCCCTTTGAAAACTGA
>NZ_JTHN01000232.1 GCF_001399685.1 Paenibacillus sp. A3 | reverse complement strand
CGTCGATGCGATCTACATCACGCTCGACAACACGGTCGTAAGCGCCGTCGAATCGATTATCAAGCTGGCAAACGACAAGAAAATTCCGTTCTTCGCCAGCGACCGCGATTCGGTAGAAAAAGGAGCTCTCGCCACCTACGGCTTCAAATATTACGATCACGGCTACCAAGCGGGCAAGATGGCCGTCGAGATTCTCAAGAACGGCGCCAAGCCGGGCGACATGAAAGTCAGCTACCCGGACAAGCTTGACCTGATCATTAACCTTGATGCCGCCAAGCAGGAAGGCGTCGAAGTCACCGACTCCATGAAAAATAAAGTACAAGATAAGAAAAACCTGCTCAGCGGTTCGGCAAAATAACTTCGTAAGACCCAGGCAGAGTGACCTTCCGAACGGACTCAAGGTCACTTTTGCATTTCTTTGCAGGAGGATGGACATATGCAAGACGCGTTGACAGGTTCCTTGGAACTCGGCATGCTGTATGCCATTATGGCGCTCGGCGTGTATCTTACGTTTCGAATTTTGGATTTTCCCGATTTGACGGTGGATGGCAGCTTCACGACCGGCGGCGCGATTGCCGCGGTATTGATCGCTTCCGGCGTATCCCCGGCGCTCGCCACGCTGGCGGCCTTCGGAGGCGGTCTCGTAGCCGGAGCGTGCACCGGACTGCTGCATACCAAAGGCAAGGTGAATGCGCTGCTGTCCGGGATTTTGATGATGATTGCGCTGTATTCGATCAATCTGCGGATTATGGGGAAAGCAAACATTCCGCTGCTTGGAGAAGATACGCTGCTGACGGACGTTCCGCTGCTGTTGGTCATGCCGGTCGTCGTGCTGGTTGTCAAATTCGCGCTGGACTGGTTCATGCACACGGACCTGGGCCTTGCGCTCAGAGCAACCGGAGATAACCCCCGGATGATCCGCAGCTTCGGCGTGAACACCGACAACACGATCATCGTCGGCGTCAGCTTGTCGAACGGGCTCGTGGCGCTTTCCGGCGCTTTGATCGCGCAGTATTCGGCCTTCGCCGAAATTACGATGGGGGTCGGAATGATCGTCATCGGGCTAGCCTCGGTCATTATAGGGGAAGCGCTGTTCGGCGCGAAGACGGTATTTCGTGCGACGCTGGCCGTCTTGCTGGGCGCTGTCGTCTACCGGCTGATCGTGGCGCTGGCGCTTCGCGTCGGACTGGAGCCGACGGACATGAAGCTGATGACTGCGCTCATCGTTATTGGCGCGTTGACGCTACCAATGATCCGGGGCAAGCTGCGCCAAAAATCGGTCATCCGTCAGCGGGCGGCCGATCTCGAAAATTCCCGTGCGCGGAACGTTTCGGCAGGAGGTGGTCGATAATGTTACGCGTCGAACATGTCTCCAAGCTGTTTAATCCGGGGACGCCGGACGAAAAGCTCGCCTTGTCGCATATTAACCTCCAATTGAAGGAGGGCGATTTTGTAACGGTGATCGGCAGCAACGGCGCCGGCAAGTCCACGCTCATGAATATCATCTCGGGCGTCATGACGCCGGATCTGGGGAAGGTCGTTATTGGCGGAAATGAAGTCGAATCGATGCCGGAGTATCGCCGCAGCGCATGGATCGGCCGGGTGTTCCAAGATCCGATGGCCGGCACCGCGCCGACGATGACGATCGAGGAAAACTTAGCCATGGCGTACAAGCGCAGCAAGCGCAGAGGGCTCGCCATCGGCGTTACGGGGCGCAAGCGGACGATGTTCCGCGAGCAGCTCAGCCGGCTTGGCATCGGGCTGGAGAACCGGCTGAACGCCAAGGTCGGCCTGCTCTCTGGCGGGGAACGGCAGGCGCTCAGCCTGCTGATGGCGACCTTCACCGAGCCTCGCATTCTGCTGCTCGACGAACATACCGCGGCGCTCGATCCTTCACGGGCGGAGCTGATTACGTCGCTGACCGAGCAGATCGTCGCCGAGCTTAAGCTGACGACGCTCATGGTCACGCACAATATGGATCAAGCGATCCGGCTCGGCAACCGGCTGATCATGATGGATAAAGGGCGCATTATTTTGGATGTGCCAGAGCAGGAGAAGCGGGGGCTGACCATCGAAGGGCTGCTGCAGCAGTTCGAGCGGATCCGCGGCACCAAGCTTGCGGACGACCGTGTCGTGCTCGGCTAAGGCAGGCGGACGCAACCGGAAAGCAAAAGAAAAACGCCCGCGCATCAGGCGAGGCGTTCCATATCACCGATAGGATGGACAGGCCATCGAACCGTGAAGGTTCGATGGCTTTTTTGCAAATGTTAACTCTTGCGGCCTTTCAGCAGAAACAGGATGGCGAATTGGGGCAGTACCAATTGCCGTCTCCAGCGGGACGGCTGCCGCAGCAGGCGGTACAGCCATTCCAGATTCAGCTTTTGCCAGACGACCGGGGCGCGTTTGACTTTGCCCGCGATGACATCCAGACTGCCTCCGACGCCCATCGCGAGTTTGGCGGATAACCGGTTTTTGTATTTGAAGATCCACTTTTCGGCCCGCGGCGCGCCCATGGCTACGATGAGAAGGTCGGGCTTGGCGCTTGCGATCTGCTCTACGAGCTGCGGTTCGTCGTCTTCGGTAAAGAAGCCGTTATGCCGCCCGGCGACCTTGAGGCCCGGGTATTGATTCATGATCGTGTCGACGGCTTTCTTGCTCGTTTCTTCGTCGGCCCCCAAGAAGTAGAACGACCATCCGTGCTCGTGCCCGAGCGCCAAGAGCCGGAGAAGCATCTCGTAGCCGGTTACGCGCTCGGGTACCGGTTCGCCTTTGAAACGCGAAGCCAGGACGATGCCGATGCCGTCGGGGGTAATCATGTCCGCCTGCTCGACAATGTGCCGCAGCTCGCTATCTTTTCTTGCATTCATCACAATTTCGGGGTTGGCCGTAATCAAGTGAAACAGCCTCGGATCGTTCCGGTCCAGCCGACGATGCAGCTCGTTTACGGTTTCGTCTAAAGATAATTTGGAAAAGGGTACGCCTAAAATGGAAACGGTTTGCATCGGTATCTCCTCTACGTTCATTTCCTCCATCTTACCACAGAATTGCCGGGGAGGAGAACATCCCGTAAAAGGACCGATGCGGCTGCTCCGACAAACCGGTCCGCCGCCGGGTCCTTCTATTCCTGCCGGATTAACCCGTTCCGCGCCAAAAATTCGCCGTTAAACGTAATGGGTACGCCCGCCCCATTGCGCTCCGCATGGATATGAAGATGCGGCTCCGACGTATTTCCCGAATTGCCGACAAGGCCGATCGGCGTGTTCACATCAACGGTATCTCCCGCTTTCACCTTCACGCTGCCTTTCTGCATATGCGCGACATACACTTTAGAATCCAGACAGCCGATCGCGACATGATTGCCGGCTGGCGGCACGCCTTCCGGCAGCTTTTCCGACAGGGTGGGCGCTATGTCCTCGAACCCGTCGGCGGCCTCCAGCACTTTGCCGTTGCACGGGCTGTACAGCGTATCACCGTAGATGGCATAGGCTTGCAGCTCGTTTGGATAGATGCCCTTCGTTCTCCAGCCTCCCGCATTCAGCTTCACGATATCCAGCGCGTACTGCTGCGGCAAATAGTCGTGGTGGTAGTTTACGATCGTCCGGCTGCCGCCATGAGCGACGTGATAAGTACCGCTGCGCAGCGGAAAACGCAGATCGACCGCCTCTTCGGACGCTTGGTGCCCGGTCAGCGCATAAGCTCCCAGAAAAACGAACAGCGCGGCGAAAACGACGGACAGCGCAGGGCCGGCCCACGAAACGAAAGAACGCGGCGGCCACAGCGGCACGTCCCGGTTATTTCTCACGGCGCGAACGACGGAATAAAGCCAGAACGCGATGAGCGCGTAGCGAAAATAATAGCCGATCCAGTCCCACCTTCCGACGGTCAAAATGTAGACGGCATAGGAGGTGGCAAGAAGGAACCACCCGAAGCACACCAGCTTGTTCTTTCGTTTACGCCCGAGCTCGATCATGAAATAGACGGGGAAAAACAAGCTTGATAAAAATAACATCACAATGCTGAACCACATCGATATCCTCTCCTTTCACTCAAGTATAACTAGCCGGATTTACTTCGGATGAAACAGCAGCTTACCGCAGCCTTAATTTTTCGTTAAGGTACCGTTAAGACTCCGTTCCTCTGCGAGTAAACACGGTATGGTAGAATATATGAAGCGATATGCCGGAGAGGAAGGATATGGAATGCAGGCGAACGAAGCAACGATTTTACTGGTCGACGATGAACCGACCATTGTCCGTATGTTGTTGAAGGTGCTGGAAAAAGAAGGATTTACCCATATCGATACGGCGGCGACGGGCGAAGAAGCGCTAGCGATGTGCGACAGCAGGTCTTACGATTATATTGTGCTCGACGTGATGCTGCCGGGTCAAAGCGGGTTTGAGGTATGCCCAAAGCTTCGGCAGCGCACCGATGCGCCGATTCTGTTCTTGACGGCGCGCTCTTCCGATCTGGACAAGCTTAGCGGCTTCGCCTTGGGAGGGGACGATTATGTGACCAAGCCGTTCAATCCGCTCGAAGTGGCTGCCCGGATCAAAGCGAAGCTCCGAAGGGTTGCCAAGTCCGCGGAAAGTTCCGCCACGCAGGGAGTTTACGATTTCGGGCGGTTTCGGCTGAATGAGCTTGCGGGAGAACTGACGGTCGAAGACAGGCGGATACCCTGCCCGGCTCAAGTGTTTCAGCTGCTTTTGTTTTTTTGCAAGCATCCGAACCGGATTTTCAACAAGCAAGAGCTGTACGAACGGGTATGGGGCGAGTCCAGTTTCAGCGACGACAATACCGTTATGGTCCATATTTACCGAATCCGGGAGCGTATCGAACGCAATCCTGCGCAGCCGGAGTTGCTGGTAACCGTCCGGGGGCTGGGCTATAAGCTGGTGAGAGGCGGGAACGATGACGCTTAGGCCGGCAGGGGGAGCGACGGATGAGGAGCGGAATGAAAGGGGAGGCCCCGCTCCCGCTTCGGTCTCATCGCCTGTGCCGGACGGAGGCATGCGGGTCATCCGGCGGCTTATCGCCCATTTCAGCCTGCGGCTGATCGTGGCCGGCATCCTGCTCGTCGTCTTGGCGGTCTTGATCTTGTACTGGATGCAGCTGAAGCTGCTGGATCTTGACGCGGGCCGCAGCTTTGCGCAGGCCGGCATGCTGAAGCTGATCGACACGATGGAAGTGGATGAGACGGGGACGCCTCATTTTGACGAGGAGCTGCTGGACCTTGTGAGAAGCGAAGGCGGCTGGGTTCAAATGCTCGACGGTCAAGGGAGAGCAACTTATTCGGTGTATACGCCTGAGGACGTTCCGACCGCTTATAAGCCGGGGGAATTTGTCGCTTACTGGAAAAAGAAGGAGCCGTTTCCGTATGATTTGGCCGTATGGATTCGGCAGAGAGGCGGCGTAACCTATACGCTGCTCTATGGCGTCATCCCGGAGGAGAAGCGTCTGCTGCAGATGGTCATGGAAACGGCCGGCTCGCCGGGTCCAAGCTTGACGCTGCCTCCCGGCTTGGAGGATCGGCTCAAGGAGGCGGATGCCACGGTGCAGCTGCTGGACCCGTCCGGACGGCAGGTTGCTTCGTTCGGCAGCGCGGGGCAGGTGCTGACGGAATACTCCCTTCAGGATCTTGCACTCCGGTCGGTTTACGGCAACAGATACGACCTCAAGCTGGCCTCTCATTACGATTCCCGCACGCAGTATACTTGGGTTGTGACCATCCCGTTTCATGAGAAAGGGATTCTTGCGGGAGTTCTGAAAAACGAGATAGGCGTCATGCTCGTTGCGCTTGCCGGCTTGCTGCTGACGACGCTGCTCTTGTTCCTGCTGCTGTCGCTCTGGTACGCCAACCGCTTCGGAGGGCCGGTGCTCCACATGATTGACTGGCTTCAGCAGCTCGGGCGCGGCCAGTTCCGCGAGCCGAACGGACTTCGTGGTCCCCGCAGCCTGGACCGCAAGGGCCGGCTGCAGCGTCGGTACCGTTTGTTCGCTGACGTGTTCCTCTCGCTAAGGCGGCTGACCGGCATTTTGAGCCGCAACGAGGAGATGCGGGTCAAGCTGGAGCAGACGAGAGAGGAGTGGATCACTGGAGTATCCCATGATATGAAAACGCCGCTCACGTCGATTAAAGGCTATTCGCATATGCTGGAAGCGTCGGATTACGGCTGGTCGACCGACGAAATCCGGGAATTTGCCGGCGTGATCCGCGAGAAGTCGGAATATATGGAGCTGCTGATCGACGATCTCAGCCTGACTTACCGCTTGCAGAACGAAGCGCTGCCGCTGGAGCTGCGGGAGACGGAGCTGAACGATCTGACGGATATCGTCATTCGCCGTTTTCGGACGAATCCGAGATTTGTGGACGCGCGTATCGTCTTTCGACCCGCCCCTGGCCCGCTTGTTTCGCGGGTAGACGAACGATGGCTCAGCCGGGCGATCGTGAATCTGCTGGCGAACGCCGTTCTGCACAACCCCGAAGGAACGGACGTGGAAGTAAGCGTGGCGGGGGACGGAGAAGCCGAAAGCTTCGTACGTTTGGAGATCCGCGATAACGGCGGCGGGATGGATGAGGAAACGGTCGGCCGGCTGTTCGAACGGTATTACCGCGGCACGAATACCGAGGGAGGGTCGGACGGAACGGGCCTCGGGATGGCCATTGCCCGGCAGATCGTCCTGGCCCACCACGGGAATATCCAGGTGGAGAGCGAGCTTGGTCGAGGGACGGTTGTGACGATATGGCTCCGGCAGGCTTCGCCATCGGTTGAGGTCGTGCAGCAGGATCAGGTATAATTTCCCTTATTGAGAGCAGGGGAGGAAGACAAAGTTGACGAACGAGACGATGAGGATAGCCCGGGAAGTCGCCTGCGAAGCGGCCGCTGCCGCAGGAAAACTGGCGAAGGAGCATTTTGACCGGGATAAGGAAGTGATGGCCAAAGGGAATCAAGGGGACTTGGTTACCGCGATCGATCATTTGGCCGAGAAGGAAATTTTGAACCGGCTGCAGGAGCGCTTCCCGGAGCATCGGATTCGCAG
The DNA here is from genome assembly GCF_001399685.1 of Paenibacillus sp. A3. Taxonomy (GTDB): domain Bacteria; phylum Bacillota; class Bacilli; order Paenibacillales; family NBRC-103111; genus Paenibacillus_G. The sequence goes on along the minus strand of NZ_JTHN01000232.1, from coordinate 24,560 downwards.
CGAGGAGAGCGGCTGGTCTGGAACGGAAAGCGATTGGCTGTGGCTGGTCGATCCGCTGGACGGCACGAACAATTACGCGATCGGGCTGCCTGCGTACGGCGTATCGCTGACGCTGATTTACCGGGGAGAGCCGCGGCTTGGCGTCATCTACGATTCGCATCTGGAAAATTTGTACGTCGCCGAGCAGGGAAAGGGAGCTTTGTGCAACGGGCTGCCGATTCGCGTCAAACCGTCCGCAGCCGCCGGGCGAATGACCTTGGGCTGGATTCAGGGGCATGACGTCGGCAAGGGCGGACAGGCCACATCGCTGAAGCACCATCTGGACGCGGGCAGCAAACGGGTCTTGTCGCTATGGGCGCCAACGCTGCTGTGGAGCATGCTCGCGCGCGGCGATTTGGACGGTATCGTGCTGTACAATTCAGAAGGCGAGGACTTGTACTCGGGCTTGCTGCTGGCGAAGGAAGCGGGGGCGGCGGTTGTCGACTTCGACGGCCGACCGTTCGAAGGCATGAACCCCGAGCCGTATATCGTCGCCTGCCCTCCGGACCGTTTGGGAAGTCTGCTCTCCATGGTTCAGGCGGGACTCGGCAGGTAGACGCAATGGGAGGAGGAGAAACAAAGTGAGTTACCCGATCCGGGTTCGCGCCTGCGCGCTGATCCTGCAGGACGACAGCGTGCTGCTGATCGAATTTACGGATGCAAACGGAATTCATTACAATCTGCCTGCCGGAGGCGTCGAAGCCGGGGAATCGGTCATCGAAGCGGTGATCCGGGAAGCGCGGGAGGAAGCAGCCGCAGACGTCGAGGTCGGACCGCTGGCCTTCGTGTACGAATACGCCCCGCATCGAAGCGATTCCGTGTATGGCGCCACGCACAGCGTCCACCTTCGAGTGCAAGCTGAAGGAAGGGGCCGTGCCCGCAATGCCCGCGAGCCCCGATCCGAATCAAACGGGCGTACGGTGGATTCCGCTTTCCGAGCTGGACAAGATCGTGCTGTATCCCAACCAGAGAAAGCAGATTGCCGATTATGCCGCAAGGCGGACCGATACGCCGGTATTCATCGAGGAGCATCAGCTCCCCAAGTACCCGCTTCCTTCTTCCTGAAACAGCGAAAACCTGACGGAGCACAGCCCAAAACCGGGCCGGCCGTCAGGTTTTCTTTTTCCCCGCTTCGTTACAAAATGCTTGGCAGCACCTTGATTTCACGATCCAGCTTGGGCAGGAACGAATAATTCGGATTAAAGGTGAAAATCCGTTTCATCTGGCAGGACAGCATCACGACGGCCGTCATTGCTTCGGTCAGCGAGAAGCGGTAGTTCGGAAAATCGATAATGAGCCGCTTCGATTCCCGCTCCAGCTCCGGTGTTCCCGGTACGATCGTCAGCACGCCCTGTTGGACCGCTTTTTCCATCGTGTTCAAGAAAAACTGCGCATCCGAATAGTCAAAATGATTGCGCAGCCATTGGTGCGTTTCGAAGATCACATAGTTCGTCGTAGCCAAATGCCGGTCCATATCGTCCAGGTCGAAGAACAGCGACCGGGCCTTCAAATAATACGGGTCCTCCGGATTCATAAATGCCATCAGGGCGGACTGCTCCAGAAAGACCGCCTGCTGCAAGTCTGCGGAATCATGCACGATCATAGCTTGGCACCTCCTCGCCCGTATACCGTTCCTTCCGCCTCGTCAAGCTGTCGAGCTGCAGCAGCGGATTTCTTTCCTTCTGCTCCATGGTCGCTTGAAACGCCATTTCGTGGGACCGTACGGCAAAATATTGGTCGATCATATAATGAACCACCGCGCTGACGGTCGTCTGTTCGGCTTCGGCCATTCGTCTGCACTTATCGTAAACCTCGGGCTCCAGCTCGATGGCGGCGGTCTCGACGGCTTCCCCCTCCGTCGATATGAGCTGGGATGCGGCGGATTTCCACTTCCTCAGCTGGCTTTGCATGAATTCCTTGGAACTGCTCACGGGCGTCACCTTCCACAACACAATTTATGCGGGCTTGAATACGCAAGCCGACCTCCTTATACTGTTCGACGAAAACCGCCGTTTTTAGGGGATTTTCGCCTTTATTTGAGAGCGCTCATGCTTTGAACACAGTTATTTAACCGTTTGGTCCGATTTTGAACACAATTTGCTCAAATTTTTCGTGTAACGTTAAGGAGTATGGCCCCTTTTTCGGCTAATCCCCCCGCAAAATAGGGGGGGCGGGAGAATGCTATAGTATCTTCACCGGCAAAAGGAGCACTGTCTGCATGAATTCTTGGAAAGTACTGGTCGCCGACGATGACCCGAACGTCAGGGAGATCATCCGGCTTTATTTTGAAAAGCAGCACATCAGCATGATCGAGGCGCAGGACGGTGAGGAGGCGCTTGAGCTTGTCGAGAAGGAAGCACCGGACATCGTCATTCTCGACGTCATGATGCCGAAGATGGACGGCTTCGAAGCATGCCGCCAAATTTTGAAAAGGTTCGATATTCCCGTCATCATGCTGACGGCGAAGCGGGAAGAGTTCGACCGGGTGCTGGGGCTTGAGCTCGGCGCCGACGATTACGTCACGAAGCCGTTCAGTCCGCGGGAGCTCGTGGCGCGGATCAAGGCGATCTTCCGCCGGATGCAGCGCCGCAAGTTGCCGGGAGAACCGGGTGAACCGGTCGCCATTACGTTCGAGGGGCTCTCCATCAACACGGAGCGCCGCGAGGTGCTGGCCGGAGAGGAGCGGATCGTTCTTCGCCCGAAGGAGTTCGATCTGCTGACGCATCTGGCCCGGTCTCCGGGGACAGTGTACACACGGGAGCAATTGCTGGAGCAGGTGTGGGGCTACGAGTTTATCGGGGATATTCGCACGGTCGACGTGCACGTGAAAAAATTAAGGGAGAAGCTGCTCCCGTACCGGAGCGACTGTATTCATACGGTGTGGGGCGTAGGGTATAAATTCGAGGTTCAGGAATAATGCTTGGCATCGGCAAAAGCATTTTCCGCCGGCTGCTGTTCGGCCATATGTTCACCATGCTGCTGGGTCTCTGCGTCGTCGGGTTTCTGCTTTCGTTGCTGACCAAGGATTATATCGTCGATTCGCAAAAGGAAGAGCTGCTGCGCAAGGCGAAACGGGTCAACCTGGCGGTTCAAACCGTCGTTGTACCGGACGATCGCCTCAAGGAGCTGCTGCTGTTCTTCGACCAGACGTTCGACGCGCGCATTTGGCTGTTCGACCGGGGCGGCAAAATCGCGGCCACCTCCAGCAAGGACGAGGTGTACGTCGGCAAATCCGTCGATCCTGCCGTCGTCCGCAAAGTCTTGAACGGCGAAGAGGCGTTGCTGAACGAGCCGCGGTTCGAAGGGCTCAAGGAGTCGATGCTGTCCGTCGTCGTCCCGTGGGGCAAGGACAATGAGGTCTACGGAGGAATCGTGCTGCACGCCTCGGTCGCCGGAATGAACGAAACGATCACGTTAATGCGCGAAACGATCCTGTGGGTCACTCTCGTAGGCGTGCTGCTGTCGGCGGCGACGGCTTCGTATTTGTCGTGGTCCATCTCCCGGCCGCTGCGACGGATCGACAAGCTGGCGCTGCGCATTGGGCATGGAGATTACGGCGAGCGGATCGAGATTTATTCGAACGATGAGATCGGGGAGCTGGCCGCCACCATCAATCAGATGGCGGACAAGCTGCAGCGGACGGACGAAGACAAGCGCAAGCAGGAGCAAATCCGCCAGGATTTCCTGGCGAACGTATCCCACGAGCTGCGGACGCCGCTGACGGCCATGCAAGGGTTTCTGGAGGCGCTTCAGGACGATCTGATCGACGATGCGGCCAAGCCGAAATATTACGACATCATTTACAAAGAAACGCTTCATATGAACCGTTTGGTGGATGACATCGCCGATCTGATCAAGCTGGAAAACGACGAGATCGCCTTGTCCCGCAGCCCGGTGGACGTGCGTCAGTTATTTGCGCACATCGCCGCCATGTTCGGACCGGAAGCCGCGGAGCGAAACACGGCGATCGAAATGCGGACGGAAGAGGGACTGCCGGACGCGTATGCGGACCGGGACCGCTTCGAGCAAATTATGAAAAATTTAGTGAAGAATGCCGTGAAATTTACGGAAAACGGCAAAATCTTGCTGAGCGCCCGTGCGGAAAGCGAGCTGCTTGTCATTCACGTGGCGGATACCGGCATCGGGATTTCCCCCGACGATCAGGAGATGATCTGGGAGCGCTTTTTCAAGGTGGACCGCGGCCGGAGCAAAAAAGGCAGCGGCACCGGGCTCGGACTGGCCATTGTCCGGGAACTGGTAGAGCTGCATGGCGGCACGATTACCGTCCGCAGCGAAGTCGGCCAAGGAACCGTATTCGAGTTCCGGCTGCCGGCGGCTCAGAACGCAATACACGAAGGAGGAAGACAACATGTTAAAGCGATTTGATACGCTGTACGGCATTGATTTGGGAACTTCGAATACGGTGATTTACCAGCACGGGAAAGGCATCGTCCTGCGGGAGCCGTCCGTGGTGGCGATCCGGCAGGATTCGGGCGAGATGGTGGCGGCCGGTACGGAAGCGCAGGCCATGATCGGCCGGACCCCGGGCAATATCGACATCATTTATCCGCTGATGGACGGAGTAATTGCCAACTTTGACATTACGAGCGCGATGCTACAGCATTTTATTAAAAAAATTCAAGGCCGAGCCCCCTGGTTCCGCAGCTCGCAGGTATACATATCGGTACCGTGCGGCATCACAAACGTGCAGAAGCGCGCCGTCGAAGAGACGATGGTGCATAAAGGCGCCAAGAAGGCGATAGCCGTGGAAGAGCCGCTTGCCGCGGCGCTTGGGGCCGGACTTCCGGTCGACCAGCCCATCGGCAGCTTGGTGCTCGATATCGGCGGGGGGGCGAGTCAAGTGGCCGTGCTGTCGCTCGGAGGCATCGTGGTCAGCCATACGGTGCGGCGCGCAGGAATGTCGCTCGATCAGGATATCATCGAATACGTCAAAAAAACATACAATCTGGCGATCGGCGAACGGACCGCGGAGGAGATCAAGAAGCAGATCGGGTCGGTCGTCGAGCGTCAGAAGGACAAGGCCATCGATATCAAAGGCCGGGATCTGATCGACGGTCTGCCCCGGTCGCTCCGCTTGACCTCCGGCGAAATTTTCGAACTGATGGACGATTTTCTGGTGACCATTTTGGATGCGATCCGGGTGACGCTTGAGCATTGTCCGCCGGAGCTTGCCGGGGACGTGGTGGAGCGAGGCATTCTTCTGTGCGGAGGCGGCTCGCTGCTTCACGGGCTGGTCGAGCGGATTCAGGCAGAAACCAGTGTCCCCGTCCATCTGGCGGCGGAGCCGCAGGATTGCACGGCGCTGGGAGCCGGCATGATGATCGATTTTAAGCGGGAGGGCTGGAGCCGCGGGAATGCGATCCCCGGGCGGAACGTCGGAACTCAGGCGGAAGAGGAGCCTCTGCGGCAGGACGCTTAGAAGGCGGCCCAGGCTCAGGAGCTGCTGCAGGGCCCGGAAATAAGCCGTTGACCGTTCATGGAATTGCCGCTAAGCTATGAAAAAAGCTTGGACTCATAGGGAGGCGGTTGCCATGGCGGTAAAGCGGCTGGGCTGCTTGCATGCGCATCATTCGAATATCCGGTATTTGGAGGAAGGTCTGGATCGCGAGACGTTCTCCTGCCTGCATTTTGTCGATCCCGGCGCGATCCATTGGCTGACCCGGGCAGCGGCGTCCGAAGCGGAGGCGCGTCAGGTGCAGGCGAAGCTGCGCGGCCAACTGGAATGGATCGCTGGCTGCGGGGTAGATGCCATTGTCATCACGTGCACGAATTATATCGCTGCGCTGTCGCCCTTGGAGCAAGCGCTCGAAGCGGCGGGCGGCGTTCCGGTCATCGCGATCGACGAGCCGTGGTTTGACGAGCTGTTGAAGCTCGGGGACGAGGCGGTCGTCGCTTTCACGAATCCGGCCACCGTAGAAGGGACGATGGAGCGGCTGCATGCCCATGCCAAGCTGCGGGGCAGAGCGTTCAAGGCGCAGACGGCGGTGTCCGGCCCAGGCTGCTTCGAGCTGCTGCTGCAAGGACGGGAAGCGGCGTATGCGGAGCAGGTTGAAGCGTTCCTGCTGGGCATGATACAGAAATCATCTGCCCCGGTCGCGGCGGCTCAATTGTCGATGACGGACGCGGCCGCACGTGCCGAAGCGGCGTCCGGCGCCCGGGTGCTGTCTCCGATGCAGGCGCTTCGCAGCAGGCTGGAGGGGCTGCGGTAACGCGATCCGGTCTTTGTCATAGTTATGTAATAAATCCATGGTACATTTTTCTCGCAACACGACATACGACAACAAGATGTGGGAGGAAATGACCATGAAAATGAACAAGCTCTTAACGGTCGGTATTGCCTGCGCCATGCTGCTCGGCGGGGCGGTATCCGCAAGCGCTGCGCCGGCTGCCGCGCAGAAGCCAAGCCAGACTGCCGTGAAGGAGGCCAAGGCTCAGTATAAGCAAGCCAAGGCGTCGCTGCAGGCCGAACAGCTCGCGCAGCTGCAGGCAAAAGCGGCAAGTCTCGGGATTGCGACCGAGGGCAAATCGGCGAAGGAACTGAAGGCGGCCATTCAAGAGAAGCGCAAGGCGCTCGCCGAGCAGAAGCGAGCCGAGGCCCTGGCCAAGCGGAAAGCCGAAGCGGAGAAGCTGGGCATTTCCACCCAAGGCAAAACCGTCCAAGAGCTCGCCAAGGAGATTCAAGCGAAGAAGCAGGAGCACAAAGCGAGCAAGCAAGCGAAGAAGAGCAGCTAGTCGCAAGCTACACTCATCCAAGTCTGCAAAGGTCTGCCCGTGCCCCATCGCAAGATGGACGCGGCGCAGATCTTTTTTTTATCGCATGATCGGTTCGGTGCGCTTCCTGTTTGACACCGGCCTCCTCGTTCAGGCATGATGATAGAAACAAGCTGAGGAAAGGAGCCGCGATCATCGTGAAACGGGTACTGCAAGGAGGCGTCCGCTTTTACCGCAAATGGATCTCGCCGCTGAAACCGCCGACCTGCCGGTTTTACCCGACCTGCTCCGCCTACGCGCTGGAAGCGCTGGAGAAGCACGGCGCGGCCCGCGGTTCGTGGCTTACGGTGAAGCGGATTTGCAAATGCCATCCGTTCCACCCTGGAGGAGTGGATCACGTCCCTTGACACGGACGGTTCATTTTCGATATATTTGGCTTAATAATCCCATGAACGGATAAGTACTTTGCCGGAAGCCGCACAGAGAGCCGGAGACGCTGAGAACCGGTCGGCCGATGCGAAGGAAGATGGTCCGGGAGGATATGAAGGCGAGCCATGCTCGCGGTCGAAGCCGGCCGCAGGCGGTAAGCTTTCATCGTAGCTCCGGCGTTAACGGATGGTCAGCGATTGACCGTTAAGCCTCGAACGGCGCTTTGGTTCGCCATGCGTCCGAACGGGGGAAGTTGGGTGGTACCGCGTGAGTTCGAGCTCTCGTCCCATAGGGATGAGAGCTTTTTTGCATTTTCAATTCACTAGGAGGTCATTTGAACATGTCTGAAACCAAGAAAAGCTTTTACATCACGACGCCCATTTATTACCCGAGCGACAAACTGCACATTGGCCACGCGTATTCGACGGTGGCGGGCGACGTCATGGCCCGGTACAAGCGGCTGCGCGGCTACAACGTCATGTACTTGACGGGCACCGACGAGCACGGGCAGAAGATCGAGCGCAAAGCGCAGGAGGCGGGCAAGACGCCGCAGCAGTTCGTCGACGATATCGTCGCCGGAATCAAGGACCTGTGGAAAAAGCTCGATATCTCGTACGACGATTTCATCCGTACGACCGACGCGCGCCATAAGCAGGCCGTCGAGAAAATTTTCACGAAGCTGATGGAGCAGGACGACATTTACCTCGGCCATTACGAAGGCTGGTACTGTACGCCGTGCGAATCGTTTTTCCTCGAAAACAAGCTGGTCGACGGCAAATGCCCGGACTGCGGACGCCCGGTGGAATGGGTAAAGGAAGAGAGCTACTTCTTCCGGCTCAGCAAATATGCCGACCGGCTGATTGAGCATTACGAGAAGCACCCGGAGTTCATTCATCCGGAGTCCCGCCGCAACGAGATGATCAACAACTTCATCAAGCCCGGTCTGGAGGATTTGGCCGTCTCCCGGACGACGTTCGACTGGGGCATCCGCGTGCCGGGCAATCCGAAGCACGTGATCTACGTCTGGATCGACGCGCTCTCGAACTATATTACCGCGCTCGGCTACGGCAGCGAGGATGACAGCCGCTACCAGACATACTGGCCAGCGGACGTGCATCTGATGAGCAAGGAGATCGTGCGCTTCCATACGATCATCTGGCCGGCGATGCTGATGGCGCTCGGTCTTCCGCTGCCGAAGAAGGTCATCGGCCACGGCTGGCTGCTGATGAAGGATGGTAAAATGTCCAAATCCAAAGGCAACGTCGTGGACCCGGTCACGTTGATCGACCGCTATGGCCTCGACGCGCTCCGTTATTACTTGATGCGGGAAGTGCCGTTCGGCTCGGACGGTACATTTACACCGGAAAGCTTCGTAGAGCGGATTAACTTCGACCTGGCGAACGACCTCGGCAATCTGCTCAGCCGGACCGTAGCGATGATCGACAAATATTTCGGCGGCGAGGTGCAGCCGTATGTCGCCGGAGTGACCGAATTCGACGCCGCCGTGCTGGAGACGGCCGAAGCGACGGTCGCCAAAGTCGAGGAAGCGATGGAAAAAATGGAGTTTTCCGTAGCGCTCTCCGCGATCTGGCAGCTTGTTAGCCGCACGAACAAATACATCGACGAGACACAGCCGTGGAACCTGGCGAAAGACGAGACGAAGCGGGAGACGCTCGGTTCCGTGCTGTACGTGCTCGCCGAATCGCTGCGAATCTCGTCCGTGCTGCTCCAGCCGTTCATGACAGAGACGCCGCGCCGCATGTGGCAGCAGCTCGGCATCGAAGCCGGTCCGCTCACCGTATGGGATACGGTGCACACTTTCGGAACGCTGCCTGCCGGCACGCGTGTGGCGAAGGGCGAAGCGATGTTCCCGCGTCTGGAGGCGGACAAGGAGATCGCGTTCATCGCGGAATCGATGAACGGCGGAACGATTCCTGCGGCGGAGTCCGCGTCCGAAGAGTCGAAGGCGGCGGACGCGAAAGCGGAGACGGCCGCCGTGCCGGCGCCGGAGGCTTCGCCTGAAATCTCGATCGACGATTTCTTCAAGGTCGACCTGCGGGTGGCCGAGGTCATCGCCGCCGAGCCGGTGAAGAACGCCGACAAGCTGCTGAAGCTGCAGCTCGATCTCGGCTACGAGCAGCGTCAGGTGGTCTCCGGCATCGCCAAATACTATACGCCGGAGCAAATGGTCGGCCGCAAAGTCATCTGCGTCACGAACCTGAAGCCGGTCAAGCTTCGCGGCGAATTGTCGCAGGGCATGATTTTGGCCGCATCGCAAGGAGACCGGTTGACTCTCGCGACAGTTTCCGATTCAATTCCGAACGGATCTGTGGTAAAATAAGGGTTGTTCACGTGAACAGTCAATAGAATACCATGGTGGGAGGCTCCTTGTATGCAGAAGAACGACGGAATGAATTACGCGCCGCAGGGGAAACCGAATCCGGTCGTGAAGCCGGGAGAATTCGCTTTTGCCGCGATAGGGCTGGATCACGGCCATATATTCGGTATGTGCAACGGCCTGATGGAAGCGGGAGCCGATTTGGTTGCCGTTTACGACCCGGATCCGGTGAAAGTCGAAGCGTTCGTCAAGCGGTACCCGCAAGCCAAGGCCGCCGCTTCGGAGGAGGAAATTCTGCGCGATCCGGGAATTCAACTCGTAGCGGCAGCGGCCGTCCCTTCGGAGCGCGGAGCGCTTGGGGTTCGTGTTATGAACGCGGGCAAAGACTACTTTACCGACAAGACGCCGTTCACCGCGTTATCGCAGCTTGAAGCCGCCCGTGCGAAAGTAAAAGAAACGGGCCGGAAGTACATGGTCTATTACAGCGAACGGCTGCATGTGGAAAGCGCCGTGTTCGCCGGGGAATTGATTCAGAAGGGCGCCATCGGCCGCGTCGTGCACGTGATGGGCTGGGGCCCGCACCGGTTGAACGCGCCGACCCGTCCGCAGTGGTTTTTCGAGCGGGAGAAATACGGCGGCATCCTGTGCGATATCGGCAGCCATCAGATCGAGCAGTTCCTGTTCTACACTGGCGCCAAAGATGCCACGGTCGTCAGCAGCCGGGTAGCCAATTATAACAACAAGCAGTTCCCGGAGCTGGAAGATTTCGGAGACGCCACGCTGACCGGCGATAACGGCGCAACCTTCTACTTCCGCGTCGACTGGCTGACGCCGGACGGCCTCGGCACTTGGGGCGACGGCCGGACGCTCATCGTCGGTACGGACGGGTACATCGAGCTGCGCAAATATATCGATATTGCCCGGGATAAGCAGGGGGACCACGTCTACCTGGTGAACAAGGAAGGCGAGCGGCATTTCTCCGTTCACGGCGAAGTCGGCTATCCGTTCTTCGGGCAGTTGATCCTCGACTGCATCCACCGGACGGAGAACGCAATGACGCAGGAGCATGCCTTCAAAGCAGCCGAACTGTGCTTGAAAGCCCAGCAGCAAGCGGTTCGCGTCGAGTAGCTTACAACCGTATAGATCGAAATACCCCTTTGCCAATCTCAGGCGCAAAGGGGTATTTTTGGCTTTATCGTAATTTCTACATTTACCGTTGACAAGCGAATGGGCGGGGCGTATAATCGTCGTTGTTAATGAAAAAAATTACGATTTACGTCTCGGAGGGTATCATCTTATGAAGCGAACATTCATCAAACGGGCCATCCTTCCCGTCATCCTGATTCTGCTGCTGTCTACATTGCTGTCCGCTTGCGGAGGACGTTCGCAGCCTGCGCTTGTGAACGGCAAGATCAATATCGTAGCCAGCTTTTATCCGTTATATGATTTTGCCTCCAAAATCGGCGGAGATCACGTCAACGTCGTCAATCTGGTGCCGGCCGGCGTCGAGCCCCACGATTGGTCGCCGAAGAGCCGCGACATCCAGAATTTGACCAAATCGGATCTGTTCGTCTATTTGGGCGCCGGCTTCGAGGGTTGGGTGCAGGATACGCTCGACAGCTTGAAGAAGGACAGCAAGACCGTTGTGGTCGAAGCAAGCCGCGGCATCGAGCTGCTTCCCGGCACAGAAGAGGAACACGGGGATGAGCACGGCCATGACGAGAAGAAAGAAGAAGGCAAAGACGAGCACGGCCACGATCACGAACACGGCAACACGGACCCGCACGTATGGCTGAGCCCGGCCAATGCCAAGCAGCTGGCCGTCAACATCAAAGACGCGCTGATCCAAGTCGACGGAGCACACAAAGCGGATTACGAAGCAAACTTCAAGAAGCTCGCCGACCGACTGGACCAGTTGGACGGCAAATACAAGAGCGAGCTTGCTAAGGTGTCCAAGAAGGACATTGTGGTGACGCATCAATCGTTCGGGTATTTGGCCAAAGCCTACGGACTGAACCAGAAGGCGATTATGGGGCTTGCTCCGGATGCCGAACCGACGTCCAAGGATATGAAAACTATTTTGCAATTCATTAAAGACAATCAAGTGAAATATATATTCTTTGAGGAGCTTGTATCCGACAAACTGGCCAAGACGCTTGCGAAGGATGCCGGAGTCGAAACGCTTGTCCTCAGCCCGCTTGAAGGGTTGACCGAAGAACAGGCGAAAAAGGGTGACGATTATGTGTCCCTGATGGAAAACAATTTGAATAATTTATTAAAAGCATTACAATAGAAGGGAGACCTTCCGTATAAGGAGCTTTGCCATGCAAACGAATGCTCGCTTTGGATGTCATCAACAGATCGTTACGATCGATGACATCTTTTTTTCTTATGAAAATAAACCCGTGATCCACGGCTTGAACTTCTCGATTCTGGAGCGCGATTTCGTCGGATTGGTCGGCTCCAACGGCGCAGGTAAGACGACGCTGCTGAAGATGATCGTCGGGCTGCTGAAGCCGGCGCGCGGCGAAATCCGTCTCTTCGGCCAGCCGATCGAACAATTCCGCGACTGGGAGCGCGTCGGGTACGTGCCGCAGAAAAATGCGCTAAATCCCTTATTTCCGGCTACGGTCCGCGAAGTGGTCACCTCCGGGCTGTTCGGCAAAAAGAATATGTTCCGCCGTCTGACCAAGCAGGAGCGCAGCAAAACAGACGACGCGCTCTATGCGATGCGTATCGAAGATCTGGCAGACCGGCGGATCGGCCAATTGTCCGGCGGCCAGCAGCAGCGGGTTTTCCTCGCCCGGGCATTAATTAACAACCCGGAGCTGCTTATTCTGGACGAGCCTACCGTCGGCATCGACGCCGAGACGCAGGCCGGCTTTTTCCGCATGATCCGGCATATGCACCAGCATCACCACATCACGTTTATTATGGTATCGCACGATATGGATATGATACAATCGTATCTCGGGGAGGACTCGGTGCAGAAGAGCGGCGGTCTATCGTTCTACGTCAAGCATACGCACGAGCCGGAAAATTGCCGCGAAACCGATCTGACTCACTCGATGCAGCAGCTTAGAGAAACGATTGAAGTATAACCCTGACCGTGTAATAACGGCAGGATGCAGCGGGCAGATAGGAGAGAACTGGCTTTGGACATCTTTACCGAATATTTTTTTCAGCGGGCGCTGATCGGCGGTTTATTAATCGGCTTGACTGCTCCGCTTATGGGCGTATTTCTCGTCCTGCGCCGCTTATCGATGATCGGAGACACGCTCGCGCACGTATCGATCGCCGGGGTCGCGCTCGGATTTTTGATCAACGTTTACCCGATAGGCGTCGGACTGTTATTCGCCTTGCTGGCCTCGTTCGGCATCGAGCGGCTGCGCAAAGCGTACAAGACCTACGCCGAGCTATCGATTGCGATTATTATGTCGGGCGGCGTGGCGCTTGCGACCTTACTGTTTACGATCGGCAAAGGCTTTAACATTAACGTCATGAGCTACTTTTTCGGCAGCATTTATACGCTGGACAATACCGACCTTTGGGTCGTTGGCGGCGTTGCGGCCATTGTCGTGGCGTTCGTGCTGATGAATTACAAAGAAATGTTCCTGCTCTTCTTCGACGAAGACGCGGCCGGCGTGAGCGGCCTGCCGCTGCGCTTCTATAATATTATGATTACGATGCTGACGGCGCTGGTCATCAGCGTCTCGATCAAAATCGTCGGGGCGCTGCTCGTTTCCTCGCTGCTGACGATTCCGGTCGCCTGCAGCCTGCTGGTCGCCCGCAGCTTCAAGCATTCGATCTTCTGGTCAATTTTGTTCTCCGAGCTTGCCGTCATTGCCGGGCTAGTCTCCGCAGGCGTGTGGGACTTGGCGCCGGGAGCGACGGTCGTGCTGCTGCTGATCGCGATACTCATCGGCATTTTGACGGTAAAACGGGGACTTCGCCTGTAAGTAACAAAGAGGTAAAAGGATGGTGAACGGTAGCCGTGGAACTTAACATTTGGATCGCGCTGTGGGCAGGCTTCGTTTCTTTCATATCACCCTGCTGCTTGCCGCTGTATCCTTCGTATTTGTCCTACATAACCGGCGTTTCCGTCGGGAAGCTCAAGGACGAGCAGAGTACCAAAGAAGTCCGGTTCAAGCTGATTACCCATACGCTTAGCTTCATTCTCGGGTTCTCGATCATTTTCTACACGTTGGGGCTCGGGGCTAACGTCATCGCCAACGCGTTCCTGGATTACCGCGATTTGCTGCGGCAAATTTCGGCGATCATGATCTTTGTGATGGGACTGTTCCTGCTCGGCATTTTTCAACCGCAGTGGCTCATGCGCGAGCGCAAGCTGCAGATCAAGTCGAAGCCGGCCGGCTACCTCGGCTCGCTGCTGATCGGTATCGGCTTCGCCGCAGGATGGTCGCCCTGCATCGGCCCGATTCTATCCGCAATGCTGATGCTGGCGGCAACCGAACCGAATTCCTGGCTGCCGCTCATTTCCGCTTATTCGCTTGGCTTCGCGATCCCGTTCTTCATTCTTGCGCTCTTCATCGGATCGACCAAATGGATTTTGAAGTATTCCGCCACCATGATGAAAGTAGGCGGAGGCGTGATGCTCGTCGTGGCCGTGCTGCTGTATACGGATCAAATGACCCGCATCACGATCTGGCTGCAAGGCATTACGCCTTCCTGGATCGGCTGACGCTCACGTAAAATAATCGATCTTCGCCTTCGGAAAATGGGTGAATATGCGTTCGCTGATGAATTCGCGCAGCGCCGCGGCCTGTTCGTCGGGATAGACGTACTTGCCCTGGCCCCACCGGCCCCATTTGTATTTCCGCTTGGCTTCGTCCATCTCCAGCTTCGTCTTCGGATAGCGCTGGTGAATGATATTTTTGGCCGTTTTCGTAAACCGGTGTTGAATCAATTCGAACGTCAAGTCAGAGGTCGCTTCCGGCGGAAGGGCCTCTTTCAATTTGTGCAGCAGCTCTCCGTAGCCTTCTTCCCAGCCTTCGTGCCAGATGATGGGGGCGATGATGAAGCCGAGCGGATAGCCGGCCTTGGCTACTTTGCCGGCCGCCTCGATGCGCTCGTAGAAGCTGGAGGTCGCCGGTTCGAAGTGTTTGATCACATAATCGGCATTGACGCTGAACCGGAACCGGGTATGACCGTTGTGCTTTGCATCCAGCAGCGGTTCCACGTGGTGAAATTTCGTGACGAAACGAAGTCGGCCCAGCGGTTCCCGCCCCATAAATTCGATGTATTCCTTCAGCGAGCCCGAGATATGCTCAAGCCCGACAGGGTCCGACGTACAGGCCGCCTCGAAACGGGTAATTTCCGGCGCTCTTTCTTCAATATACTGCTTGGCCTGCTTCAGAATATCGTCGGTATTGACATAGACCCGGATATAAGGCTTCGCCCCGAGCGTCGTTTGCAAGTAGCAGTAATGGCAGTGCGCCATACACCCTGTCGCTATCGGGATGGCATACTCGGCCGACGGTTTCGACGTATCGAATTTGAGCGTTTTGCGGATTCCGACGACCAGCGTCCGTTTGGCGATCCGGTATTTCTCCAGGTCGCTCTCGCCCGGAAGGTTCGTAATCCGGTTATGGGAGGTCGTCATGCGGATCGGAAGTCCTTCCTTCAGCGCCCATTCGTGGATTCGTTTGCCTTTGGGGTAGTCTAAGGCGTCGGGCTCAAAATAGACGAGCTCCGGGACAAACACCTGCGTTTGGCGGATCGGGGGTGTGAGCAGCTCCGTGGCCATGTGCGAGATCCCTCCTGATGGTACGAATCGTATCGGACTTGCTTACGGAATGTGGCTGTGATATAGTTAAGAACGCTTATAACGACCTTAGGATGCTTCATTCACTCCGTGCGCACACATGGGAAATCTGCCGGGTGCTGCACATGGGTTTTTGTCCTTCACAGCAAAGTCTTGCTTTGCATAAATCAATCAGTGTATCATTAAATTACCGAGATTCGTCTTTGGAACACGGGAGGAACGCGGAATGGCTACGCCCAGTATGGAAGATTATTTGGAACGAATTTATAAATTAATCGATGAGAAAGGGTACGCGCGCGTTTCCGATATCGCCGAAGGACTTGAGGTTCATCCGTCTTCGGTGACGAAAATGATTCAGAAGCTCGACAAAGACAACTACTTAATTTATGAAAAATACCGCGGACTTGTGCTGACGTCGAAAGGGCAAAAGGTCGGCAAACGGCTGGTGGACCGCCATCATCTGCTGGAAGAGTTTTTGACGATGATTGGCGTATCGGATGAAAATATTTACAAGGACGTCGAGGGCATCGAGCATCACTTGAGCTGGGACTCCATCACATGCATCGAGACGCTGGTTGAATATTTCAAACGTGACGCCACCCGCGGCGAAGAGCTGCTTGCCCTTAAGAAAGAGCTGGAAGAATCGTAAGCCTCCGAGAACTGGGGGCTTTTTTTCTTTTCCAAGCATAGGGACAATTTGTCACCTCATACATACTCTTGGAGAGACTTTGCGGGAAGAGGGGATGCGGGGTGAGAATCAACGCGGTGTTTGAAGGCGGAGGGGTGAAAGGAATCGCGCTTGCGGGGGCCGTGTCGGCGGTGGAGCAGCTCGGACATTCGTTTCATCAGGTGGCGGGGACGTCCTCCGGGGCCATCGTCGCCTCGTTGGTTGCGGCGGGATACCGTGCGGACGAGATGAAGGAGGTTATCGAAGCGTCGCCTTTTCGCGCGTTCCTGCAGCGCTCCCGGATCTTCGATACAAAGCTGGTCGGCCCGTTGGCCCGTTTGTTTATCAAGAAAGGCCTGTATTCCGGGGAAGCGCTGGAGCACTGGATCCATAAGCTGCTGCTGGCCAAGGGCATCCGCACGTTCGGCGATCTGAAGCCGAATCAGCTTCGCATTATCGCCTCCGACATCTCCAGCCGCAAGCTGCTCGTCCTGCCGGACGACATCGCCCATTACGGCATCGATCCCCGCCGGTTCATGATCGCGAAAGCCGTTCGAATGAGTACGTCGATCCCTTACTTCTTCGATCCGGTGATCATACGCAAATCGTTCGAGCACCGTCTGCCCGGAGATAAATTCATGGACCAGTTCGTTTACATCGTGGACGGAGGACTGCTCAGCAACTTTCCGTTGTGGATCTTCGATTCGACGGAAGCGCCGCCGATCGATCAGATGATCCCGACCATCGGCTTCCAAATGGTGGGCCGCGGCGCAGGCCAGCCGAACGCCATTCACGGTCCGGTCAGCATGATGCGGGCCTTGTTCTCAACCATGCTGGAGGCGCACGACGACCGCTATATCCAAGAGACGAACCGGTTCCGTACGGTTAAAATTCCGACGCTCGGCGTCAGCATCACCGATTTCGACATCTCGACCGAGCAGAGCCTGAAGCTGTTCGAATCCGGACAGCGGGCAACGCATGCCTTTTTCGCGCATTGGAAGATGACCGAGTACAAGCACAACTATTTGACTCACGTCTGCCGGGTTCCGAACCGCTATTCCAAGAAAGCTTGAAAAAAACAAAAGCGGCAAGCGCTCTTGGGGAGAGGCTGCCGCTTTCATGCTATGAATAATTAATGGTATTTGGGCGGTTCGTCCGAGCTGTCCTTGCTGCCTTGAATGACGCGGAACGTGGCGTTGCGCCGCTTTCCTTTTTGAAACCGGGAGGAGGACGGCCGTTTCGGTTGTCTCCATCGGTTCGGCGGGAACTTGTACAGGAAGAAAATCGCACCGAATACGAGAATCGGGATAATAAAGGTGCCTGGATTGGAGAGAACACTAGCCAGTATTCCGATGGCGATCAAGCCGAAAATCACGTAAGCGACCGTACTGTTGCGGTTTCTCATGCAGGACCCCTCCTTGTCTTATGTTAAATTTGCCGGTCGAGCTCCCGCATCCGGTTGAAGGAGGCAATGGATACTTCCACTTGGGAATCGTCCGGTTCTTTGGTCGTGAGCAATTGCAGCCATAGGCCGGGATAGCCGAGGAAACGAAGCACCGGAATGTCCCGCAGGCTGTTGGTGAACCGCAAAACTTCGTAGGATACGCCGATCACAAGCGGAAGCAGGACGATCCGTTGAATGATCCGCTCCAGGAACGAATCGTATTGAAAGAACGAGTAAATGACAACCCCGACGATGACCGTAAAGACGATGAAGCTGCTGCCGCACCGGTAATGCAGCGTGCTGAACTTTTGCACGTTCTGGACGGTCAGCTCCAGGCCCGCCTCGTAAGCGCTAATAACCTTATGTTCGGCACCGTGGTATTGAAATAAACGTTTGATCATTGGCGTAAGCGAAATAAAATAAATATACCCGACAAGCAAAATAATTTTGATCAAGCCTTCGATCAGGTTATGCCCGATCTGGTTCTCGAACAAACTTCCGAACAGCATCTGCTCAATGGTCGGCGGAACAAGCGTGAACACGAACTTGCCGAACAAAAAGGATAAAATCCCGACGACCGCCACCCCAAGGATCATGGAAATTTTTCCGGTCAGCGATTCCTTCTTCTCTTCCTTAACCACACCTTCTTCCTCGGCAAACACCTCTGCCGAAAAATTCAAGTGCTGCGCCCCTTTGGCACTCGCTTCCACAATCCCGACAATCCCCCGGATCAGCGGAATTTTCTTCAATGCCTGAACCCAGCCGATTTCTTTTCTGGGAACCTCAAGATAATGGATGGTATTATCTTTTCGGCGCACCGCCGTAACGTTCACCTTCTGGCCGGCAAACATGACGCCTTCAATCACGGCTTGGCCGCCGTAAACGGCCGTTGGTTGATTCTTTTCCGACAATACAATACACCTTCTTCTACTATGAATAAATAACGATGAATGATGCCATATTTGTATTTTAGCGAATCCGCAGTCATATTGCCACTTGTTTATCGGTGGAACTTTTGCACATACTAGTGGATATCCGAAATCGGGGAGGGATTTGGGCATGAATCGCCGAAGCGATAGGACGCCTCGTACGAATCGATGGAATTTCGCGGTATATATCGGTTTTTTCGCCGGGTTGATCTGGGGTGGGGTTCAAATACTTGCCAACTATTTTCATTTTACTTCGCTTTCGCCCGGATTTTTGCTCGAGCCCTTGTACAAGCATTCTTACCTGATGACATGGCGGGGATATTTGCTGGGTTGGCTGGTATTTATCGCGCTGTCCGTCGTTGCCGCTTTATTGTACACGATGTTATTCGCCAAAGCGTACGGTCCGTGGTACGGAATCGGATACGGCGTCGCCTGGTGGGCGTTCTTGTTCCTATTGGTCGGACCGGTCACCGGGATGATGAATTGGATCGCTTATCTGGATCTAAACACGGTGGTGACCCAAGCGTGCCTGTTCGTGCTGTGGGGATTGTTTATCGGCTATTCCATCAGCTTCGAATTTACAGACGAGCGGGAGCGGGAGCCGTTTACCGAAGGCCGGGACGAACCGGAGCCAACATGAATTCGAACGGCTTGCAGACTGTCCCTACTTCATCTGCGCGTTGTGCCCAATTCGGATCGCCTAATCATTGGTAAAACCGCTTTATTCGGCCGCCTGAGCGCGCAAAAAAAAGTTCTCAAACCGGGGAAGGTTATGGTAAAATGGCTAAGTGTGTGCGGATTTATCAGGTTGGGAGGTTTCACGGATGAAGCACATTTTGTTGTTGAATGGGCCGAATTTGAACATGCTTGGCATCCGGGAGCCCGGCGTTTACGGGAGCTTGTCGCTTCATGCCATAACGGACAGGCTGACCAAGCTGACGGAGGAGCTCGGGGTCGGATTGGAATGTTACCAGTCGAATCACGAGGGTGATCTGATTGACCGCATTCATGCCGCCTATGGGCAGAAAGCCGGCATCTTGTTCAATCCGGGCGCGTTCACGCATTACAGCTATGCGATCCGCGATGCCATCAGCGCTGTAGGCATCCCGACGGTTGAAGTACATATTTCGAACATTCATAAAAGGGAAGCTTTCCGCCACGTATCGGTAATCGCCCCGGTAGCCGTGGGCCAAATCGCGGGCTTCGGCGCGAACAGTTACGAGCTGGGCTTGCGGGCGCTGGTCCAGTATATTGATAGCGCGGAGGGATAGCAAATGCAGCAACAGCGAATCAGGCGGCTGCGCGGCCTCTTGGAACAAAAAGGCTTGCCGGCGCTGCTCATCACGAATGCGACGAACCGGAAATATATGACGGGCTTCACCGGATCGGCAGGCTACGTGCTCATTACGGCCGATCGGGCCGTACTGCTGACCGACTTTCGTTACGTGACACAGGCCTCGGAGCAAGCGGCCGGCATACGAGATCATCGAGCATGGGCCCAAGGTCGTGGAATCGATTAACGATCTGCTTCGCAAGTGGGGCATAGCCAAGCTTGGCTTTGAACAAACCGACCTCAGCTACGGCACCTACAGCAGCTACGCCGAAGCGCTCGGCGGAATCGAATTCGCGCCGACCGGAGGACTGGTCGAGTCGCTTCGCATGATCAAGGACGACGAAGAGATCGCCGTCATGCAGCAGGCGGCCGATCTGGCAGACCGCACGTTTGTCCACATTCTCGGGCTGCTGAAGTCCGGGGTCAAAGAGCTGGACATTTCTCTAGAAATTGAAATGTTCGTGCGCAAGCATGGCGCCGCTTCAACTTCGTTCGAAACGATCGTCGCTTCCGGCGAACGCTCTGCGCTGCCGCACGGCAAAGCCAGCGACAAAATCATCGGGACCGGCGAATTTGTGACGCTCGATTTCGGAGCCTATTACAAAAGCTACTGTTCCGACATTACCCGTACGGTCATCGTCGGTACGCCGACGGATAAACACTGCGACATCTACAAGATCGTTCTCGAAGCGCAAATGGAAGCGCTCGAGCGAATCAAGCCGGGAATGACCGGCAAGGAAGCGGATGCCGTCGCACGCGATATGATCAAGCGGTACGGCTACGGCGATCATTTCGGCCATGGCACCGGTCACGGGCTTGGGATGGAAGTTCACGAAGCGCCGCGGCTGTCGATTCAGGGCGATGTTGTACTAACTCCAGGCATGGTGGTTACCGTGGAACCCGGCATTTATTTGCCAGGCTTCGGCGGCGTCCGAATCGAGGACGATATCGTCATCACGGAAACAGGCAATCGGAGGTTAACACAATCCAGCAAAGACTTGATTGTGATACCATAACTTTATGCATCTTGGTAGCGGCATCAACCAAGGCGAAGGCAAGGATAGGTCCGGATGATCCGGAGACTGATTCTTACAAGGCTTGAGGCACTGTCGTCTGCTCACATTTTAGGGAGGTTTTTGTAGTGATTTCAGTTAACGATTTTAAAACAGGCTTAACCATTGAAGTAGACGGCGATTTGTTCACCGTTATCGATTTCCAGCACGTTAAACCGGGTAAAGGCGCTGCCTTCGTCCGCTCCAAGCTGAAAAACCTGCGCAACGGCAACACCGTAGAGCGTACGTTCCGCGCCGGTGAGAACGTGAGCCGCGCTCACATCGAAAACCGTCAAATGCAATATCTGTATGCCAGCGGCAAAGAGCATACGTTCATGGATACGGAATCGTTCGACCAAATCAATCTGGAAGACAAGCAAATCAAGTGGGAATTGAACTTCCTCAAAGAAAACATGAACATCAACATCATGAGCTACCAAGGCGAGATCCTCGGGATCAACCTGCCGAACAGCGTTGAGCTGAAGGTTATCGAAACCGAGCCGGGCATCAAAGGCAACACGGCGCAAGGCGCTACGAAGAACGCGAAAGTCGAAACCGGCTTGAACGTTCAAGTGCCGCTCTTCATCAACGAAGGCGACGTGCTCTTGATCGATACTCGCGAGGGCCAATACATCTCCCGCGCTTAATTGAGCGGTGGAAAATCCTTACCTTTCTTCGGAGAGGTAAGGATTTTTTTTGTTTTTAGTGATGAGCAATTGTATGAGCAGTATCCTAAATTCTCTTTGTCAGTGTGGGTTAGCTTTTACTGGGCATTCTTATCAGTAACTTGTGATATGGGAATCCCTAAGAAAATATCAAATAAGGGCATCATGCTGCAACTTAGGAAATGATATAATCACTCTTACCAAAAAACTTATGCGACGAGTAATAGTTCATGTAATCTTAGATTTTTTGAGTATTAATGAAAAACCAAGTTTCTCTAACATTAGTAGTGGTCTGTAAGTAAATTAGGTCTTAATTTTGCTGATAGATGTTTGAAGACTTCACTTTAAGAAACGTTGCTTTTAAATGTTAGAATTATTTAAATTTGTTATGATACTCAAGGAAGTGGACTCAAGCAGAAAGCCTGCTCAACACCCTATCAACAGGTAGAAATATCAGTATGCATCGGTTTTAGACGATGCTGGTTTGTTTGACAGAAGAACAAAACATTTGAAAGAGGTTTTTAATTATGTTAATTTATGGTATCATAAGCGTAAATGACTTGTTCCTGAAAGGAAGTACATAATGCCTAAATTACAAAGTCATGAAGTTTTCGGTATGTCAAATAAGATACTTATAAATTCATATGTCGACCGTGGAAGTCTCGACATTGAAGTTCAAAAATATTTAAGAAGACCAACTCATCTAGCACTTCGTGGCGAATCAAAATGCGGGAAGTCTTGGTTTAGACAAAAAAATATTCCAAATGGATTAATTGTACAGTGTAGATATGGAAAATCTGTTTTAGATATATATACTGATGCACTTTCCCAATTAGGTATAAAGCTTACAATAGAACAATCTTCCGGAACAAAGTTAAAAGGTCGAATTGAAGCGGAGAGTAGCATAGGGGCAACATTATTAGCGAAAATAGGGATAAAGGCTAGTATTGAAAATGAAACTACTGAAGATAATAAAACTAAGATAATCGGTCA
The DNA here is from genome assembly GCF_001399685.1 of Paenibacillus sp. A3. Lineage (GTDB taxonomy): Bacteria > Bacillota > Bacilli > Paenibacillales > NBRC-103111 > Paenibacillus_G. Next base: position 2,154 of record NZ_JTHN01000232.1, on the reverse strand, counting down.
AGATATTCATGATTTAAGATTCATTGCTGAACTTATTATTAAATCGGAAAGAAAGCTAATTATAGAGGACTTTCACTATCTATCAATTGCCGAAAGGACCCTTTTTGCTTTTGACTTGAAAACTTTATGGGATTATGGTTGCTTTGTAGTTATAATTGGTGTCTGGTCACAAAGTAATATGTTGACATATTTGAATCAAGATCTCTCAGGGAGAATTATAGAATTATCAATTTATTGGTCATCAAATGATTTATTATCTGTAATTGATAAGGGAAGCAGAGCATTAAATATTGAAATTTCGAGTGAAATTAAAAACCAGCTTATTAATACGTGTTTTGGAAATATTGGAATACTTCAGCAACTAATTCTATTATTGCTTGACGAAGCGTGTATCATCGAAGAACAAGATAGTACTTCGATAATTGATAATATTGATTTGTTTGAATCATCTGCAATGAAATATGCTGAACAGCTAAATGCATTATATCAGCAGTTTGCTCGTACAGTTTCATCTGGGATTCGAAAGCGAAAAGACTCAACTGGCATTTATGCTCACGCAATGGCAGTAATAGTCGGTGCTAGTGATGAGAAGCTAATAAATGGATTGAATTTAGAGGAAATTTATAGAAAAGCACATGTACGTCAGCCGAGAATTCAAAAGATAAATATGCGTACCATTCTAACAAAATTAGAGGAAATACAGGTCGATAGTGATGGAAGAGGTCTTGTGATTGCCTTTAATGAAGCTAATGATGATATTACTGCTGTAGACAGACAATTGTTGTTTTATAGAAAATACCTTACTGTAAAATGGCCTTGGGAAGATTTGATAAAAGAAGCAGAAGCTGTTTTAGATGATCCCAATCAAATCAAATTGTTTTAAAAATGCCAGTCTAAATGATATACAAAAAGACTGGCTTTTTTATTTAGCAAATCGAGGAGATATTAACGTCCATAACTAAATTACTCATCTGTGGATCTCAATCGATTCTAGGTCTGTGGAGTCAGGTAGAACCATCTACACCAGCAATGTGGTGAAAACACGGCCTACCAACCTTAATCCAGTAATACGTCACATATATTAATTAAAATTTGAGGTGTATCAGTGAAGCTTCTAGAGAACTTAATATATTTGATTGATCAAATCCCAGATAATTATAGACCCGCCGTTTTAACTTCTTCAGCTACATTGATAGGCGCTTTTTTTGGTGCAATGACTGCCCAGTATATTTCTCATTTGTTTACAGTGAGGAGAGATAATCAAAAGACTGCCAAAGAAATCTACCAGAAACTTTATGCTCCAATTCTTCTTGATATATATGCATATCTCGATATTTCATCACATTTTAGAAGAGGACATGATATTAAATTTGGAGTTAGAGAAGATGACATTCTAGTGAAAATTAAGGAACATGTGGGAACTAACCTTATTTATGCTAGTCCCAAATTAATAGATAAATACAGTACCGTATGGTCATTTTATTATCAGGATGACTTAAGTGGATTCAGCAATAAAATTCAAGATTTAGAGCTCATTGAACTTCTTTTACTAGAACTTAGAATGTTATCAAAAAAAATTAAATTTTTTGATAAGCAGACCATGAAAAAGATAGATCAAATGCTAGTTTTGTATAGAGTATGGAGTATTCTGATTAGATATTATCATGGATCATACCAAGCTTCGGCAACCTTATCATATAAATTCTACTATGATAGAAATAAGTTAAACTACAAAACATATAAAAAAATCATTAGATACTTTACTAACAATACATTAAAATATAGGATAAATTTATTTATCAATAATCTAGAGGAGAAAATAGAAAAGAATTCAAATTTGCACAAGCTATATAAAAACATCTACAAAAAAATTTTTGGTGAATTCTCATTATTTGAACGGTTCCAAAACCTCAGATACCTATATAGTCTTTTATCTGGAAAAGAGAACCTAGAAGAATTAATAAAAGTAAGTGAAAGGAATGATTATAGTTATGATTCGCACTATATGGGTCCTCCTTATATTAACGAACTTTTGATTTTCTGTCATGAAATATCATATAACAATTATTTATTAACTATTGAAGTTGAGATGAGGAATTGTTCTGAAACCATAAAGAATATTTGCATTGATAATTTTCTTTTGTTAGGAGATAA
>NZ_JTHN01000231.1 GCF_001399685.1 Paenibacillus sp. A3 | reverse complement strand
GCGGTCAGCAGCAGCGGGTCAGTATCGCCCGTTCGCTCATTACGCAACCGGCTATTGTGTTCGCGGACGAGCCGACCGGGAACCTCGATACGAAGACGGAGAAAGAAATTATCGATCTGCTGATCGAATTGAACCAGACGCTCGGCATCACCTTCGTCATCGTTACCCACGAGCTGGAGGTCGCGAAGCGAACCCGGAGGGTCATTCAACTGCGCGACGGGTATTTGGTCGAAGACGGCGCATGGGCAGGTGACGCGGAATGAAGCTGCTCGATTATTTTAAGCTCGGCTGGGATCAGCTCAAACGGCGCGTCGTCGTCACCCTGCTGTGTACGATGGGCATTGCCATCGGCTCGGCTTCCATCGTGGTCGCCCTCTCCTTCGGAGAGTCGATCAACCAATACAGCCGGACGCAGATGAGCCTATATCTGAAATCGGACGAGATTACGGTAACCAGCGGCGGCCGCGCCGAAGGAGCCGATCCGAACGATCCGAACAGCGCGAAGCCTTACGAGCTTACGAAAGCCAAGATCGGCATGATGCGCACATTCCCATATATTAGGGCACTGGCTACATACCGGACATTAAACCAGTTCGAATTTGAAGTGGACAGCAAAAAAGGCTATATCGACCAAATCTTCGCCACCGAGCTGGACACGCTGCCTGCTTTCGGCTATGAACTGCAGCAGGGCGGGCCTTCGGAGCAGGAGAACACGATTATTTTGAGCTACGGGGCGACGATGGGGCTGTTCGACAGCCAAATCTCCAAAGCCCGCCAGCAGCAGCTTCAGAGCATGAGCGAACGCGATGCCCGGAATGCTTGGCGGGAACAGCGATATATCGCGTATCCCGTATATCAGAAGCAAATCGTGCTGAAGCCGCAAATTTTCCGGTCGAACGATGTCGGGGAAACGGTGGACATCCAAATTCCCGTCCGGGTCGTCGGCATCCTCAAGAAGCCGGAGGGCGTTCCCGATGATATGCTGATTCATCAGAAGACGGCGTTCGTATCGCCGGCACTCGGCAAGCGGCTTCAGGAAGCGATCATTCAAATGAATGGCGGCAAGGTCAAGGAAGATAAGAACTCCTCGCAGACGGCCGAGTATCTGTCTCTTATATACTTCTGACCCTGCCGACGAA
>NZ_JTHN01000230.1 GCF_001399685.1 Paenibacillus sp. A3 | reverse complement strand
GCGGCGGGAACAAGCCGCAGGCCAGCCGACCCGGCGGCGGGCTGGAGGATTACCGGCAGCAAGCCTTGTATGACCGCGATTCCCGCAATAACGAAGACGGGTCGCTTGGGGTCAAGCAGCGTTGGATAGACGAGCAGCAGAGCCGGCAAGGGATAGAATACAGCGGACGAAAGCAGCTCGACATGACGAACCGGCACTCGGCGAGTACGATGGCATTCTCGCCGCAGATCGCGGAACGGGTGAAAGGCGTCTCCGGCGTCCGTGAGGCCCAAGTGCTGCTAACGGAAGTGAACGGCTATGTTGCGGTCGTTCTGGACGGCCATAGTCCGGAAGCCGAGGCGTCGCCGGACATGCTGGGATATCAGGTAACGTCGAAAGGCGGAGTCGGGATATTCGGAGGCACCGATAAAGGGCCGAACCGGTATTCGTGGACGGAAAACGGGGGCTTGTCGACAGGAAAGGCCGATGAAATTCGCAAGCTGGTCTTGTCGATGGCGCCTACCAACATTCAGCAAGTATACGTATCGGCTAACCCGAATTTCGTGCAGCGCGTCCGCTTTTATGCGAAGGAAGAGAAGGAGCGCGGCACCATGACGAATTATATGAACGAGTTCAATACTTTGATCCTGCATGTATTTCCGGACGATGCCAACACCCGCAAATAACGATGTCGCCGTATACAAAAATCCGGCCGGTCGCAACGCTTGATAAGGTTGCGTACCCGGCCGGATTTTTATGTTGATAAAAGCGCGCAGTCGGAGAGCCCGGTTAATTGGCCTTCATCGGCATTTCGAATTTATATCCGACGCCCCATACGGTTTTGATATATTTGGGCTCTTTAGGGTCCGTCTCGATTTTTTTGCGGAGATTCGTAATATGTACGTCGACCGAGCGTTCGGTCACAAAAGAATCGATGCCGCGAATTTTGTTCAACAGCTCTTCTCTTGAGAAGACTTTGCCGGGATGAAGCCAGAAATTTTTCATGATTTCAAATTCCGAATACGTCGTTTCCACCGCTTGCCCGTGCAAGTAGATGCCCCGCTTTTCCAAATCGAGGACGATGTCCTTCGTTTCCATAGGCACAGGGTCCTCTGCTGCGGGTCTGGCCGTTTGGGTTAAGGCGGAGCGGCGCAGGAGCGCACTCGTCCGCGCAGCCAGCTCTCGCATGCTGAACGGCTTGCATAAATAATCGTCCGCGCCGATCATCAGCGCATTGACGCGTTCGGATACCTCGCTTTTGGCGGAAACGATCATGATCGGCACGTTGGAGACGGTGCGAAAGTGCTTGCACAGCTCGATGCCGTTCGTATCCGGAAGCATCAAATCAAGAATGACGACATCCGGCTCATGCTGGCTGAACAATTCTTTGCCCTGCTTGCCGTCGGCTGCACAAAACACGGTATAATTTTCTTCGCTCAAGTAAATGGATATCATATCCGCAATACTTTGATCATCCTCAACCAGCAATACTTTAGACATGATGTGCCACCTCGACGAAATGAAGTATTAGATAAATGTTAAGAAACTTAATAAAAATCAAATATGCGGCTGCTACTTTTTTAAAGAATGTCCTTCATAATCGAAATTATAGAAAGCCTTAAGAGCGGAGAACCAACACGGGAACGGACTGCCGTTCGTTTGCGCGAACAAAGCCAAGGAGGTCTACCAATGCTGATTCATGCACAGTTGGAACATCGAATTCGCAGCTGCATCGACGAGTTGAACGCTTTGGTAACCAGCCAAGGCTGTTTGTTGACCGATCCGGAAGTCGTACATAAAAGCATGGAGCTGGACGAGCTCGTCTTGCTTGCTATGCGTCCGCCGCAGCCGGTCGGATTAAAAGCCGTATAAAAATTCGGCAGGAGGCCATACCAAAGAAGTCATGACTTCTTTGGAAGGATGTGCCTCTCCCGTGAGCAGCGCTTACAAAGTTCGTGCTTGCTGCAGCGCTTCGAGCTGCAACTACGCCCCCCAACGAGATATCATCCGGACGGTCAACGATGAGTCGTCCTTTTCGCGTGCGTTATTTATGAACGGTTTGAACGAGCTGGACATGAAAATCAAATGCCCGCAGTGCGGGCACCGTATGTTCTATTACCCGGTCACCTGGATGGCCGAGCCTGTCCACCACGATTAACGCTTCTTCCATTGTAGCATGGGAGGGCATGACAAGAAACGGGGTCATTTGACCCACGTTTCCCCCCACTTTTGAACCGCATTCATGACCGGTTCCAGTGCTTTTCCCTTATCTGTTAATTCGTACTCGATCCGGACCGGCGTCTCGGGATAGACGTGCCGGCTGATTAATCCGGCGGCTTCCAGCTCTTTGAAGCGTTCGGCAAGCATGCGGTCGCTCATTCCGGGAATCATCTCGGAGATATCTTTAAAGCGGCACGGACCTCCCAATAATGCCCGGATAATCAGACCGGTCCAGCGCTTGCCTAAAATTTCAAAGGCGGCTTCGAATTTGGGACATAAATGATGCGGATGATCTGCCATCGTTTTCACCTCTTCTTAATCTACATTTTAGCATAAGTTACTTGACAAAAGTAAGTTTTTTGTTTCGTTTTTGCCGGTTTTGGCAGTAGGAAGTTCCGGCCGCTCCGTTCGCCCCAGGCGTGGCGGGGCTTTTCTTGGTTCTGAACGAAATTTGTCGTTTTTCGTCGCAGAATAGAGTTGAAAAATCGAATAAAGTAAAGTATAACAGCGATAGGACTTTCATGAAAATCATACCATCATTGAGGAGGAACCTTCCATGTACGGTGCACCGTTATCGACGAACGCGAAAAAAATGATGCTGCTGGGAGCAGGCGAGTTGGGCAAGGAGGTCATTCTTGAAGCCCAGCGTCTTGGCGTGGAAACGATCGCGGTCGACCGTTACGCGAATGCGCCCGCTATGCAGGTAGCGCACCGATCCTATGTCATCAACATGCTGGACGGCGAGGAGCTGCGCCGAATCATTGAGAAAGAACGTCCTGATCTTATCGTGCCCGAGATTGAAGCGATTGCGACGCCTACCTTGGTGGAGCTGGAAAGCGAAGGCTACCGCGTCGTGCCTACGGCAACCGCCGCGAGGCTGACGATGGACCGGGAAGGCATCCGCAGGCTGGCCGCGGAGACGCTTGGCTTGCCGACAGCGAGGTATGCGTTCGCCGATAGCTTGGAGGAGCTTCAGGAGGCTGTTGCGACGATCGGAACGCCGTGCGTCATTAAGCCGATTATGAGCTCCTCGGGCAAAGGGCAGAGCGTCTGCCGCACGCCGGAAGACGCAGAAGCTAGCTGGAACTATGCCATGGAAGGCGGCCGGGCCAAAAAGACCCGCGTCATCGTGGAAGAGTTCATCCGATTCGATTCGGAAATTACGCTGCTTACAGTCCGATCCGTCTCCGGAACGACGTATTGCGCGCCCATCGGCCATATTCAAAAGGATGGCGATTATATCGAATCCTGGCAGCCGCATGCGATGAGCGACGCTCAGATCGCAGAGGCCCAGCGGGTGGCGGGAGCGATCACCGAAGCGCTTGGCGGCGCCGGTATTTACGGGGTGGAGTTGTTCCTTGCGCCGGACAAGGTGTACTTCAGCGAGGTAAGTCCCCGCCCGCACGATACGGGAATGGTGACGATGGCTTCGCAGGATTTGTCCGAGTTTGCTTTGCACGTACGGGCGATCCTCGGGTTCCCGATCCCGGGTGTGCGGATGCTAACACCGGCGGCTTCCTACACGCTGAAGGCGGACCGGGAAACGTCGGATTTTCGCATCGGTGGTCTTGAACAGGCGCTGGCGATCCCGAATTCCCAGGTTCGCGTGTTCGGCAAGCCGGAGACGAAGCCGGGCCGGCGCATGGCTGTCGCTTTGAGCTCGGCAGAGACGGTGGAAGCCGCCCGCCAGCAGGCCAAGGAAGCCGCTTCGCACCTGCGGATCGAGTATGGGACGGACAAGGCTTGAGGCCGCGAAACCGCGGCATCCGGATGTCCGTATAACATCCATACGGTTCATAGAGTTCGATAACTGAACAGCGGCCGTTCCGGAAGGCACACGCTTGAGCATAGACGTATGCCACGGTCTCCGAATCGGGGACACAAGGGAGGACGAAGCGCTTGAGCAACAGTTGCCTGCTCGCCGGATTTCTGCAGTCCATCATTATTGACAACGAGTACAAGCCCCGCCTAAAAGGAGAGATCGTTCATGAATGCACATGAAGTTGATTACCGGATTATCGGTTCGGAAATGCAGTTTGTCGAGGTCGAGCTGGACCCGGGAGAAACTGTTTTTGCCGAAGCCGGATCGATGATGATGATGGACCAGAACATACAGATGGAAACGATTTTCGGCGACGGCAGCGAGCAGAACAAAGGCTTCGTCGGAAAGCTGTTCGGCGCGGGCAAGCGGCTGCTTTCGGGCGAGAGCTTGTTCATGACCGCGTTCACGAACCGTGGCGCGGGCAAGGAATGCGTCAGCTTTGCTTCCCCTTATCCCGGCCGCATTTTGCCGATGGATCTGATGGAGCTGAACGGCAAGCTGATCTGCCAAAAGGATTCGTTTCTGTGCGCGGCGAAGGGCGTTTCCGTCGGCATCGAGTTTCAGCGCAAGCTGGGCGCCGGATTTTTCGGCGGTGAAGGCTTCATCATGCAGAAGATTGAAGGCGACGGTCTGGCGTTCGTTCACGCGGGCGGGGCGATTCATGAGCGAGTGCTGGGCCCGGGCGAAATGATCCGCGTGGATACCGGATGTCTGGTCGGGATGACGCAGGATGTGGATTACGACATCGAGTTCGTCAAAGGCGTCAAGACGGCGATCTTCGGCGGCGAAGGGCTGTTCTTCGCTACGCTGCGGGGACCGGGCCGGGTATGGATTCAGTCGCTGCCGTTCAGCCGGTTAGCGGATCGGGTGATGAGCGCGGCACGGACGGGCGGACGCAAGGAGGAAGGCAGCATTTTGGGCGGCCTCGGGAATCTGCTTGACGGCGACCGTTAAAAAACGATATGATTGATAATACGATTATTTTTTGCCGCTCACAATATCGTTGAAAGAGGTGCTGTAGATGGCGTACCAACCACAAGTCATCGATGCCAAAATCGTCAGTCACAATCCGAAAAACGGATTGTTCGAAATCGTAGCACAATTGAAGGATCGGACGGTTTGCCGTCTTATTTACGAACGAGACACGGCAGGCAACGTCACGCCAACCCATATTAACCGGCTGCTGAAAGAGCCTTGCCCGATTTGCCGCAAAGACTTTTTGTGCAACTGCATGTCCAAGTTCAAAGAAAATATTTCGTCTCAAGCGCTTGACTTGGCGGGTACTCCGCAAGCTTAAACCGGCGGAACGTTCGAACGACCCGTGGACCTTTTGTTCACGGGTTTTTAGGTTCGGTACGGGCAAGCACCCTCGCGGTGCTTTTTTCTTTTCCCCGGTTGTATGGTAAAATGAAGAAATCAATGTAAATGGAGGGCGGGAGCTGCCATGCGCATCGGAGTCGTATCCGATACTCATATGTACAGCCGGGCCAGAACGCTGCCGGAGCCGCTTGTTCAAGGCTTGCAGGGGGTCGATCTGATTCTGCACGCGGGAGATTGGGTGGATGAGACCGTATGCGATCTGTTTGAGGCACTGGCCCCGGTTGACGGGATTGCCGGCAACAACGACGGCATGGACATCGTTAGACGCTTCGGCCGCCGCAAGCTCCTTGAGCTTGGCGGGTACCGCATCGGGATGGTGCACGGACACGGCGGTCGTTCTACGACCGATACGGCTTACGAATCGTTCCGCGACGCGGAAGGGAAGGGGACGGCGGACATCGTGCTGTTCGGCCACTCGCATATCCCTTACAAGGAAGAACGCGGAGGCATGCTGCTGTTCAACCCAGGATCGCCGACCGATAAGCGCCGGCAGCCCCGGTATTCCTACGGTATCCTTCAACTCGGAGACCGGGTAGAGGCCGACCATTATTTTTTTGACAAAACCAATTGATTCAGGAGACGGAGGAAGCGACATGGCACAGTGGAAAGAAATTACAACGAATGAAGAATGGGAACAGCTTTTGGCGGCGACAACGGAACAACCGATCGTTGTGCTCAAGCATAGCACGGCATGTCCGGTCAGCTTCAATGCGCTGCAGGAATATGAGGCTTATCTAGGAAAAACGCCGAACACGGATGTCGAGTATGTGTTGGTCAAGGTCATCGAATCTCGTCCGGTGTCCAACCAAATTGCCGAAGATACGGGCGTAAAGCACGCTTCGCCGCAAATTTTATATATCAAGAACAAAGAAACGGTCTGGAACACGTCGCATTGGGCGATCACCGAAGAACACATGACCGCGGTATTGAACTAGGGCCGGCAAGCTAAGGCTAAGGAAAGGGGAACGACCGCAATGGGAGTGACGCCGTTTGCGTTTTTTTCCGGCGCGTTGTTTGCGCGCAAGCTATGCTACGTCTATCTTCCCCCGAGCTATAACGAGTCTGAGGACACCCGCTACCCGGTTGTTTATTTGCTTCACGGGCTATACGGGAACGAAACGAGCTGGAACGTGAAAGGAAACGCCGAGCAAACGATCGAACAGCTCATGGCTTCCGGAGACCTCCGCGAGAGCATCGTAGTGATGGTCAGCGACGGCGGTTACGGCCACGGCACGTTTTACGTCAACTGGTTTGACGGCTCGGGACGCTTCGAGGATTATTTCCTGTACGATCTTATTCCTGCGATCGACCGCGAGTTCCGCACGGTTGCAGCTCCTTCCCATAGAGCTCTCTGCGGCCTGTCCATGGGCGGGTACGGCTCGTTTGTGCTGGCATTGCGCAATCCACACCTCTTCGGGGCGGCTGCCAGTATCGCGGGCGCGCTCATGTCGGTCAGCCTCATGAACGAAGCGTTCCTTCGTACGGATGTGTGCCGGATGATCGGACCCGTACACGGTCCTTATGCGCAAGAGCTGGATTTGCACGTGCTGGCTGCACGTAGGGTGAAGGAAGAAGTCCGGCCCGCGCTTCATTTCAACTGCGGCACAGCGGACTCGTTGTTCCCGCTTAACTCCGCTTATCAGGCGCTGTTGGAGCAGATCGGCTACCCGCATGAGTATATGGAATTCGAAGGAGATCACAATTGGGAGTATTTCGGAGGGCACCTGCCTGAAGCGCTCCGGTTCATCGAGCGTTGTTTCGCCGGATCGGCGCCGAAGCACAGCCCTGCGGTTTGACAACCAGCACTGAATAGCCCGCCGTCTTCCGTGATGAAATGCATCATTCATCGCTGGAGACAGGCGGGCTTTTGTATGCCCGGGCGTTAATTCATTCCGGCAACCGCGGCACCCTCATGGAGCGTGCCCGGCCCTTTTTTACGCAAGTGCACGGTAAACGTCGTTCCTCTCCCCGGATCGGAACGGCACTCCACGCTTCCTCCGTAATGCTGCAAATAATTTTGCACGATATGCAGACCGAGGCCGGAATTCGTGACGTCGGATTTGGTGGAGAAGCCTTTCTCGAATATGTTTAACCGGTCCTCTTCCTTGACATAGGAGCCGGAATTAAATACGGAAACCGTATACCGGTCTTCGGATTCTTCGATCGTCAGGCGGACGGTGCGGAGCAAATCGTCGGTCGGAATGGCCTCCACGGCATTCTTCAGCAGATTGTGCATAATGCTGGAGAAATAACTGATCGGCAGGGTCAGCTCTTCAAACGTGCAGTCAAGCTTCCCGGCCACCTGCAGATCGATTTTCTCCGAGATGCAGATAAGCGACAGGTTGCTCAGAACGACGCCCAGCACCGGAAATTCAACCGATCCGATGACCGATTGCTGCACGATCTCTTTGCACCAAACGGAGATATACTCTTTTGCCATATCGAACTTGTTCATCATCAGCAGAGCATGAACGGTTTGCACATTGTTGATCAGTTCATGCTGCGCTTTGCGTATATTCAGCATGGTTGCTTCCGCCGACTGCACCCAGCGTTCCTTCTCGTCAAGCTGCAGACGGATGTTTTTCTCCCACTCCTCCATGAGCTGCAGCTTGTAATCTTTGTATTCCAGATGGTCGTACAGCTTGGAATTCTCGATCAGCATCGCGACCTCAGCGGCAAGCAGCTTGAGCGTGTCGAGACGCGCTTCTTTAAATACATGGCTGGCGAGGCTGTTCTCCAAGTAAAGCGCGCCGATCAGCTTGCTCTGCTTAAGAATAGGCACACACAGAATCGATTTGGGCCGCTGCGCCATAATGTAGGCGTCCCGTGCGAAAATGTCCGAGACTGCCGCATCGTGCAAAAGCACCGTTTCGCCGGTCCGGGCGGCATACTGTATTACTGTGACGGCCGCGCTGCGGCAATCGTCCAAAGAGGCCGAATGCAGCGACTCGAACGGGGTGCGAAGCGCTTTTTCCGCTTCGACGAATAGCCGGCCGTTCCGTTCGAGCACGAGCAGCCCTTTGTCCGCGCCGGCATTTTCCAACACGATCGTCATGACGCTTTCAAGCATGTGCTGGAATACGGCTTCGTTCGAGATCGCTTGAGACGCCTTCATCATGCAGGAGAGGTCGATTGTCGATTCGCCGGCCAGCGCCCTGCTGAGCAGGGACGGATAGCGGTCGTCCAGATCGGATACCTTCCGGGTGGCGCCCCACTTCGCATATAAGCTTCGGGCTTCCATTAAATAGGAGCGGGCCACCTTGAGTTTTCCGGCCTGCATATAGTACTTTGCGGCACATTCTCCGGCCATCGCTTCGAGCGGCACGAAGCCGTTTTTCGAGGCATGATGAATGGCCAGGTCGTATTTATCTACAGCCCGCGCCGAGTCATCGGAAATCCGATGCCATTCGGCTTCGACAAGCAATTTCATCGCGAGAAAATTATCCGGCGAGAAGGCCGACCACCGCTCCAGAAACCGGATGCTTTTGCGGATACGGGCTTTGTAAGCTTTCCGCTCCTTGGCCGGCGCCTTGGCGTACAAACCGGCAAGCGCCAAAGCATAATGAAAGTGATGCAGGTGCACGTGTGGCAGACCGAAAACCGACTTGATGCCGGCTTCCGCGGTCTCGCAAATCGCCTTGGCTTCGTCCGGGCGGTCCAGCAGTAAATACGTTTGGGCTTGAAGCACGTAATACGTATGGGCGATAGCCTGATTGGTCAAAGCTTTCATTTGCTTTGCTTCGTCTGCGTTCATGAAGGGCTCGCCGCCTTTTGTGCCGGCCGGGGCAGGCAGGATATCTTCCTTCAAAAACATCATATAGCGCTGAAGCACGGTATAAATCCAAATCGTATCCCGGTCTTTTGCTTTATGTACGAACGTATGGTATTGGTCCGTTTCCTTCAGCACTTCCGCCAATGGATCGCCTTTAAGCAGCCGCATAAAAAAGCTGAACGCGATCGAATAGCCTGCGTATATGAAATCCCCCGATTCTATACCGAATTGATAAGCCTTGTGCAAATATCGGACACTTGTTTCGATATGCTCCTTTGCGTTGCTCGTAAAGGAACCGTAAGCAAAATAAACTTTGCATTTCATGGACAAATCGTTAAACGAATCGCTGAGCTTCGCTCCAAGCCGGCCATATTCCATGCCGGTTTTCAGTCGTCCGAGCAGCGAGCTTACAATGATCCCGTACGTCGAGCAGGCGAGAGCCGAGCCTTCCGAATGCCCGTGAACGAGCGAGTAGTTGAACATTTGCAGCATAAGATAAACGTATAATTCCGAATTTAAAAAATAGGCCGGGGGCGTCAAATTCACCATGAGCCGCATGACCGCTTTATGGTTCGGGTCCGTCATGACCGGCAGATCGAGCAGCTCATGGGGATGCCGGGTTCCTACGAGCAGATGCGTCTTCACCAACGCCCGCCCGATGCCCAGCTTGCCGGGATTCGGCCGGATCGAAAGATCGAACAGCTTCAATCCTTCCAAGCCGATTCGTAACGCTTCTTCATGCTCGCCCATATTGGTGAACAGCACCATCATCAGGTTGCAGGCTTCCGCTTTTTCCAGCTTCGTCCGCGCATGCTTCAGCACCGTCTTAAACGAACGCTTCGCTTCTTCAAACTGACCGCACAAGTACTCCAGCTCGGCTTGATCCAGCTGCAGGGAAAAGGTCAGTTCGTATTGGCGCACCCAACAGTCTTCCTCCAGCAATGCGATGCCTTGGGCCGCATAGCGCAGCGCGATGTCATAAGCGGAATTGGTCTTCGCTTTCCGGCATGCCGCCGCATTCAGGCGGGCCAATTGATCTTTTTCCTCGGGGAGCGTCATAAGCGCCGAGCCGAGATTGAGCTGATTCGTCATTTCGAACAGCCGCTCTTCCTGCGCATCCCCTTGATAATGCTTTTGCAGCAGCCTTCCGATATGCAGATGAATCTCTTTTTTCCGGTCTTTCGGAACAAGCGAATAGACCGCCTGATAGACCCGGTCGTGCATGAATTTGAAGGAGAGCTTTTCCGGCGGGACTTGACGTGCTAGACCGGCCTGCAGCAGAAGTCCGTCGGTAACCGCTTCTTGCAGCAAAGGGCCGATCGTGTCCGGAGGCCGCTCCAGCACGTGGGTCAACGTATCGGTATCAAAATGGTGTCCGACGCAGGCGGCATGCATCAATACTTGCTGCAGAGGCCCGGAGAGACGGCGGATTTTGTTGATCATAAAATCCACTACGTTGTCGGTAATATGCAGTTCGCCGATTTTGTCGGGGTCCCATTCCCAGCAATCGGCGTCATAGTTGAAGCGCAGCAGCTGGTGATCGTACAGCGTCCGGAAAAACTGCTTGGTAAAGAACGGATTGCCTTTCGTCTTATCCATAATCAGGCCCGCCAATTCATTTACAGGTTGGCGGATCGGCCGTAGCGAATCGTTCAGCATGCGTTCGATGTGCTCTTCCTGAAGCGGTTCGAGCCGGATTCGCATCCGGTTCGGCATATTGCTTCGCTCCATCTTGTCCAAGAACGCTTGCATCGGGGGAGGTTCGTTATATTCCCGGTCCCGGTAGGCTCCTACGAACAGTCCGTACTGAAGCTCCGAGTCCAACACCAGGTCCTCGATGATCTGGACGGAAGACGGGTCGGCCCATTGCAGATCGTCCAAGAAGATTACCAGAGGCTGCTCTTGGGACATAACGACGGACAGAAATTTTTGCAAAGTTAAAATAAACCGGTTATGCGTTTCGACAGGCGGAAGCTTGGACAGCGGCGGCTGCTTGCCTAAAATCAGCTCAACATCGGGATTCATCTCTACCAGGATCTGTCCGTTAGGTACGACGGCCTCCAGAATCCGCTGCTTCAGCCCCTGGAACCGTTCCTCGGGAAGCGCGAGCAAATGCTGTAGCAGCTGCCGTCCCGCTTGCTGAACGGCATGGTACGGCGTATCGCGCTTGAATTGGTCGAACTTGCCGGTAACAAACAAGCCGCCGCGGCTCTGCACCGACTTTTGAAATTCATCGATTAAATACGACTTTCCGATCCCGGACAAGCCGGAGACGAGCACGATTTCGAGGTTGCCGAGCAGTGCCCGCCGGTAAGCGTCCTGAAGCTGCTGCAGCTCCGCTTCACGGCCGTAGATCGCATCAGAGATGCGGAACTGATCCGACATTTCTGCGGCACCAACGGCGGACTCGTCGATGTAGCCTTCCGTCTGAAGCTGCTTCAAGCAGCTTTCCAAATCCCGCTGCAGCGCAAATGCGCTCTGATACCGGTCTTCAGGATGCTTGGCCAGACACTTCATGACAATACCGCAAACGGGCTGCGGCACCTCATACGACCGCGCGCCGGGCGGGATGGGCTGCTTCGCCATATGCTGATGCACCAGCTCGCAGGCATCCTCGCTGTCGAACGGATAGACACCGGTCAGCATCCGGTAGAACAAAACGCCCAGCGCATACACATCCGTCCGGGTATCCGTTCGGCGGTTCATACGGCCGGTCTGTTCCGGCGCTGCATAGAGCAGCCGTTCCGCTTCGTAACGAGGCGGTTCCTCGACGGCGTCCGGTATTGCAGTCGTCGGCGTTACGCTATATAAATCGGTAAGTTTCATCCTTTTTCTATCGGATTCGACAAAAAATGCAGACGCCGAAAGAGCCAGGTGGGCGAATTTCAAGTGGTGCAGCTTTCGGATCAGTTCCGACGCCGCAATGGCCCACTGCAAAAAAAGGCCGAGCTCCATAGGCTGCGGAGTTAACAGGGAAGAAAGAGGGTACCCGTCCGCATGCTCCATGACCAGCGCGGAAGCGCCGCCGACCGAGATCATCGCGCGCGGAACGAGGATGTCGTCCAATGGAATGGTTTTGCCGATATTATATTCTTGCTGCAGCCAGTCGGGTTGCGAAGGCTGGGAATATTCGTCTTTTACTATTTTAACGAGCCTTGTCTCGCCGGAAGGAAGCTCTTCGCCGCGGTAAAGAATCGTGAAGCCGTTTTCGCCGATCGGCTCAAGCGACTTTTCATTTACGTTCCAAGCCAATGGAATGCCCTCCGATAAACTGCTTTGTTTCATTT